>JBLYYW010000123.1:0-16337 GCA_048550155.1 Acidimicrobiales bacterium
CGGGACGTTTCGTATCGATTGAAGTCGTTCGAAGAGCGCAGTATCCATCCAATGATGTGACCTGGAGCTCGAGGTCCTTTCGGTCGACGTGGTGGGCAACAGCGCCTCGTCTCAGTGGGAGTGTCGTTCCTCAGCATTGCCCGGTCCGGTGCGAGGAACCGATCACTACGAGTTTCGTGATGGACGTATCTCGTTGCTGCGAGTTTCCCTCGATGCCCCCTGACCATGCGGCGGGCAGGGCCTCGATGTGCGGAGTCGAGGGTACTGTCGAGTCATGACGGACTCTTCACCCTTCGACGCTCAGATTACGTTCGTCTACGTGAGTGAGCTCGACCGATCCGCAGCGTTCTATGGACACGTGCTCGACCTCGAACTCGTTCGCGACCAGGGTGCATGCCAGATCTATCGCGTCGCCACCGATGCCTACATCGGGGTGTGCGACCACCGAGTAGCGGAACCCGGTGGTGTGATCCTCACGCTCGTGGCTGATGACGTGGATCATTGGGCCGACCGTCTCGGCGCCGCCGGGTACCGCGTCGATGGGCCTCATGCCAATGCTCGGTTCGGCATATACCACTGCTTCGTGCACGATCCCGACGGTCACCTCGTCGAGATCCAACGATTCGACGAACCCCTCTAGACGACCCTCAGTCCGCTGTGAAACCAGAGCGCTGGCCGAGCTCGTTGTCGATCATCAAGAGGCCATACCCATCGTTCTTCACCATCCGGAGCTTGGCGATGATCGCTCCGACCGATGCTTCTTCCTCAACCTGCTCGTTCACGAACCACTGGAGGAGGTTGTAGGTTGCGTGATCTTTCTCCTTCAAGGCCAGATCGCTGAGCTCGTTGAGCCGTTTGGTCATCTCTCCTTCATGGGCCAGTGATGCCTCGAAGACCTCGAGCAAGGAACCAAATTCGTTCGGAGGGCTCTCGATCGAGCTCAACCCGACATGGACCCCCTGTTCGATGAGGTAGTCGTAGAGCTTGGCCGCGTGAAACTGCTCTTCCTCGTGCTGGCCCCTCATCCATGTGGCTGCGCCGTTGAAGTCGTTGTGGCTGCAGTAGGCGGACATGGCCAGGTAGAGGTAGGCCGAACCGAACTCGTGGTTCAACTGTTCAGACAACGCCGTTTGCATCTGTTCTGAAATCATGGTGTCACGTCTCTGCCCTGTCGATGGTTGTGCGCAGTGGATGGTATCGACTCGGGGCGGCGCACAGGAATCCAGTCTGGGTCGTCACAACCTAGAGGTAGTCGAAGATCACGATCAGCCCCATGCCGGTATGGAACAGGACCGCCCCCCAGATCGAATTGGACCAGTGCATGATCCAGGCCAATACCGCCCCCAACCCGAGGACGAGGAACGCGAAGGGGAGTTGGGTCGCATCCGACATGTAGGTCGCTTCGACGTGAGCGAGCCCGAAGATGAAAGCCGTGAGTCCGATCGCGACAGGTGCTCCCAAATGCTTGAGATACGGCTGAAGGGAGATGCCACGGAACCACAGCTCCTCCATCGCGGCGTTCAGAACCGCAAACCCGATCGCCCATGGAGCGAGTTCGAAGACCGCATCGACGCTGGCGCCGTCGGCGACTGCGATCAGCGTCATGAGAGCCGCCCAGCTCACCAGCGATGGCACGCCGACCCTGAGCCAGCGCGAGCTGTTTCCGCGCACCAGGTACAAGGATTCCCGCGACCGTCCCACCAGCCACGCAACGAGGAGAACGACGGGAACAATGGCCAAGAACTGGGCCAGTTTGTCTTGAAACGCCTCGTCGATCGTGTCGGGATCGGCGGTGATGAGCCAGTTGAACGGGCCGATCACGAGCGACCACATCGCTGCCGCTGTTACGAAGAGTGCTGAGCTGACCGCTGAGTAGGCATCGTTCCTGTGGCGCAGCGTCCAGGCCAGAACGCCCGCCCCGAGTGCCAGCGCACCGTTGAAGTAAGGATCGTCATTTGTCGCTTCGAAGATCTCGAAGTACGGAGTCCCCAGAAGAAAGATCGCGGCGGACCCCACCAGTGCCAAAACGATCGGGCCGACTCGACTTCCACCCGGGCTCGACCGTTGCGTGATGTACGTTGACGGAGACCTTGCCAGAACCGTCATGACAACCTCCCATCAATTGTTCAATGGGAGGCAGGACCTGGCCAGAGACGAAGGTCCCCGAACCGGCCCTGTTTGGTGACGTTGCCTGGTGGGATCAGTAGAGGAACATCGGCTTGCCGCCGACGTGGCGCACCCGAGGCCGGTACTCGTCGACGTCGTAGAGTTCGCCAACGTCGACCCGCTTGGCACCTTCGCCGGTTACCCACACAGGAACGTTGGTGTAGATCCCGGACCGCAAAGCGATCATGCGGCCCGATGAACCCTCGAGGGCAAGGTCTGCGGCCAACACGGCGTAGTTGGTGGCAACCATGAGGTCGAGGCTGTCAGGAATTCCCGAGCGCATGAGGTAGGCAACCTCCTGAAGGATGATGCCCTCACCGGTCCGTTCCTTCAACAGGTCTCCGGTCGTCCTGCCGATACCGCCCAGTTTGCGATGACCGTAGGCGTCTGCCTCACCGGACAGGTGGACCTCACCGCCAGCGACGGTGGCGCCTTCGGACACCGTGAGCATGGCGTAGTTGGACGGGTTGGCAGCTTTGTCCTTCATGACGAGGCCGGCCAGCTTGTCGATATCGAAAGGAACCTCGGAAATCAGAGCGCGGTCGACACCGGCCAGGTAGGCCGTGATGAGCGATGTTTCGCCCGAATACCGTCCGAACAGCTCGACCACGGCAATACGTTCATGGGACCCCGTGCTGGTCCTCAGGTTGTGAATGAACTCAACCCCCCTTGTGACCGCGGTCGAGAAGCCGATGCAGTAGTCGGTGCCGTGGACATCGTTATCCATCGTCTTGGGGATGGCGATGACCGGTACGCCTTCGTTGTGCATACGCAGGCCGTACGAGAGGGTGTCGTCGCCACCGATGGGAATCAGCGCATCGATGCCGAGCGCATCGATGACGCGCATGACGTGCGGGGTGATGTCATGGGGTCCCTCGCCCGGATACTCCTCACGCAGGAATTCGGGAAGGTTCTTCGACGACACCTTGCTGGGGTTGGTACGGGACGTGTGAAGGAACGTGCCTCCGGTCCGGTCGACCTTCCGAACGTTCGCCGGATCCAGAGCCAGGGTGTTCGCGGCCAAGGATTCTGGATCATCGGGGTCAGTGAATGCAAGACCAGCCCACCCCTTGCGGATACCGATGACCTCACCGCCACTCGCTGCTACTCGGTTCACCGCGGCTTTGATGCACGGGTTAAGGCCGGGGACGTCGCCCCCGCCAGTCAGAATTCCAATCTTCATCCTGGGCTCCTTGTTGAATGCGAGCCCACACTCTAGGCGAGCAGCGGCTAGGACCGGGTTCTGATTCTCAGTAACTCGAGCAGGAATTCGTCGGGCGTGCTGTAGAGCACCTCGCGTTCACAATCCTTCTGGTCGAGATCGATCTCGCCAACGATGAACGGGCTCTCCGCGTAGCCGATGTCAGGAGGGAGGAGCGGATCGGTCAGTACCTCGATGCGTTCGCTGTCACCGCAATCGACCCGAGCCACAGAGCGGGCCCGTGCGAGCACATCTCGCGGGACCGGTAGCTCCAGGACTCGATCGGGAATGTCCCGCAGGCCCGGATCGAGGCTTCGCGCCTGTTTCACCACGAGCCGGCTCGGGCGTAGCTCACCGTTGGTCATCGCCGGCCAACCCGGGGCCATGGTCTTGAATTCGTAGTCGAGTGTGACCGTTTCGATCCTCTGCTCGGGGGGAAGCGACGCATTGACCCTGTTTCGCCACAGGATGGCTACCGATTCCAGTTGGGCAACGAGTTCGGTCACCGCGGCTTCGGACAGAATCTCTGAATCGGGGGAGAGGGTGGAAGCCGACATCCTGTCCAGCTGCGCGTTACCCTGCCGATCGACTCGAACCGTGATCACCTCGGGAAGTTCGCCGCTGAGAGGATCGGGGTTGGTCACGCTCTCGTCTCCGAGTTGTACGTTGATTGCCACGACTGCGAACTCATCGGAGTTGTCCGGCAGCAGGCTCAATGTTGCGACGCCGTTGTTGAGCTCGAGCGGGTCATCGAACCTGGCGTGGACCAGAACGCCCATACCACCGCTCAGATGATCCACTCGTTCCCGGCGCCGTTCTTCGTATGCTTCAAAGCTCCAATACGAGGCCCAGGTCTTCTTGATCGTCCGTTCGATGCTCTTCTTGTGATCGTTCTCGTCTGGCTGTGCATCGGGATCGAGGAAGCCCGTGTTCGAGTCGTACAATCCGGCGCCGCTGAAGCCTTCGATGTCCTCGACAGAGCTTGATGAGCGAAAGCGTAGGCCCTGAGTTGGCGCGTAGGAACCGTAGCGGTCAGCCAGGATCGAGGTGAGCTGGGACAGGGTTGATTCATCGAGGGGAGCGTCTCTGAAATAGTCCTTGAAACCGCCGGCATCGAGAATCTCCCCGATCAGGGTCCCCGGTGGGTGCTCCGCTTCGAACGAGTCAGCGAACGAGATGTCGGCAGGATCAGAATAGTTGTCGTCAAATTCCTCGCGACCTTCCAGGAGCAGGAAACGAGCCGAGGAGGATGATCGGAAGTCTCGGTTGTCCAACATTGCGTCCAGAGCGTCGTGGACCGTTTCGAGATGTTCGAAATAGGGGCGCACGGTTATTGCAAGGGGACGTTCTGGTGTTGTGACTCCATCGGCTGCGAGCAGGGTCAGGAAACCGGCGGACTTGCCGCCGATCACCGGTCGCAATGCCTCGATGTCCGATTCGGTCCGAATGTCGGCTGCGGCCGAATCCAGGAACACCACCAGCGGAGTCGAGTCGATATCGACCGGCGGCACCGAGATCGTCGCTCGGGTCTGTCGACTCAGCCATTCGTCGTACTGTTCATCGGTGATCAAGACGATCTCGAGTTCATCGGTTCCACTGGCCCGCACGATCGCAGGCGCCCGTACCCGTGCGGCCTGATGAATTTGAGCATCGTCCAGCACGCCGGCCCGTGACGCATTGGGAATGCCGCGGTTGCGGGCCAGCAGGTTGACGTGCGCCAATGGAGTCTGTGGCGAAGAGGTGATCAATGCGCTCCCGGGGGGAAGCCAGTCCGGCACGTTCTCCATTATCAGAATGTCCGTGTCCTTCGTATCGGTCAGGTCCGCGCCGTCTTCGTCCACGAGAAGGAGCCGACCAGCAGCGATTCCTTCGTTGTAGACCGCCACTTCACCACGGGGGACAATGTCGTCGTACCGGACCACCCGGTCGCCGTAGGGCAACGATTCAGCCTCCATCTTCTGTGCGATTTCGTTTTGATGAGGCGAGCGGATCACCCATTCGAGGTTTGATCCGATCTCGTCGGGAAGCGTTGGGATGAGCCGGTCGAAGAAGAGCTCGACGTCGGTTGCGGTGACGTCGTCGCTGTATTCGAGCTCCATGAGCCAGCGATCGCCGTCGGAGGCATCGTTCGCCGCGAAATGGACCAGTGAGCCGACCCCGAGGGTTCGGGGGTCCGCATGAAGCGCCAGGTTGTAGAACCGGGGCGAATAGAGGCGGCGACCGAAGCTCCTGCTGTTCACGAATCTCAGATCGAGGGGCAATTCGGCGGCCGGCTGCGTCTCGGCCCACGTATACACCTCGTGCACGGTTTCGAAACTGAGACCTCGGACCGGCTCGGTGTCCACGCCGACGATCCGAATTCCGTTCAGGAGCTGGAACCAATACCACTCGTCGTGAAGCTGATAGAAGTTGCTGTCCATCCAATGGACCTCGGCGTTGTTGTGAATGTCCGGAATCGAGAACTTCACAACCGATTGGTTGGTCACCCCGGCACGAGCCAAGGCGAAGTACTCATCAACCGAACTCAGCCGGTGTGCGGTGTGTACGTCGAAGGATGGCAGAGGCATCGAGGACGATGTGGTCGTACCCAAGGTTGGTGGGGTGGTGTCGACCGCAGCGGACGTGCACGCAGAGCACACGATGATCGCCGCCAGTAGCACCACACTGATCCGTCGTTCCATTGCCATCAACCCTGTGACGTTCGATGGAACCGGTCAGTTCCAGTCGATACCGGTTTTGTCGACGGCGATCCTGGGTGACTGAAGCTCTGGGTTAATACCCGGGAGGGCCAGTGGCAATCTGGAGGCGCAGCTCGTCGATGGTCCAGGCACCGACCTGGAGCCACGTTGCGCCCGCCGATTCGAAGTCCCGCACTTGCTGAGCAGCCCCGGCCCGATCCGGGGTGAGCATCAAGGGAACATTGACGTCGAAGGGTCCGTTGTCAGTGCGATGAGAGTGTGCGAGACCGACGACTTCTTCCACCTGAGTCGGCGTCGGAAACATCTCGGTCTCGTGCATGGGGACGAGCCCGTCCCAACGGGCCGCGCGGCGTAGCGGGCGACGATGTGGATACATCTGAGCAACCCAGATCGGTATGCGCGGCCGTTGCACCGGCGTGGGGCTGAATTGAACATCGGACAGGGCGTACTGCGTGCCGCGGTAGCTGAACGGCTCACCGCTCCACAGGCCAACGAGAACGTCGAGGCCTTCGTCCAGCTTCTGGGCCCGAACACGATCATCGGAATCTTCACCCAGATGGGTGAATTCGAGATCGGGCGGGAACCCGAGGCCGACTCCGAGAATCAGCCTGCCGCCGGAGAGGTGATCGATCGTCACGGTTTCGCGAGCAAGCTTCCATGGCCGTCGCCGGGCGAGGGGTGTCACCATCGTGCCGATCTTGATTCGTTCGGTGGCGAGGGTGATCGTGGTGAGCAGCACCCATGGATCAGCCATCGGACTTCCCGGCTCGAACGCGGCGTTGATGTGATCCCACACGAAAAACCCGTCCCATCCAGCGTCCTCAGCGCAGCGAGCCAGTTCTGCGGTCACTCTCGGATCCGCGTAGTCGCCGAAGTTGGGCACATTGATGGCGAACCTCATCTCTGCATCACCGCCTTGCTGGCTGGATTCGGTGTGACCGCTGCCTCCATGGGTTCCTCCGTCAGGATCGTCTGTGAACAGGCTGTGAGGTCATCCCGGCCGCCGGTAGAGCCGATGGTCCCCGCGTGAACAGGTCTGCTGAAGTCAAATCTATTTCAAGCGGAACGACGTGGACCTTCGAATTGGGACGTTGGTCCCTGTGAACCGTGTAGGACTGGCGACAGGCTCGGAGCTATGGCTCTGCTGCCCGCGTGCTCGTTCGATCCCCCCGCATGAGCACGGCAGATAATGCGGACCGAAAACGAGCCGGCTCCTGTGCCGGTGGGACCACCAACTACAAAGCAACGGTGAATTGATGGAGACTTGGCTGTACCGATTCGATCAGATCGACGAGGCCCAGGCCTCAGTCGATGGCGACTGGGAAGCAACACGTGGTCTGCTGGGAGGAAAGGGCGCGAACCTCGGTGACATGACACGGTTGGGCATCCCGGTGCCGCCCGGATTCGTGATTACCACCCGGGCATGCAACGCATTCAGTGACGCCGACGGCAAGTTCCCCAAGGGTCTTTGGAAGCAGGTCCAAACCGCGATGACCGATCTGGAGGAAAAGACCGGCAAGCGATTCGGCGATCCGTCGAACCCGCTCCTGGTGGCCTGCCGGTCCGGCGCGAAGTTCTCGATGCCGGGGATGATGGACACCGTGCTCGACATCGGGCTCAACGATGAAGTCGTCGAGGGCATGACAAAGGCTACCCATGACGAGCGATTCGTTCTCGACTCGTATCGTCGCCTGATTCAGATGTTCGGCGGTGTGGTGCTGGGAGTTCCCGATGAGGCCTTCGAAGCGGTGCTGCATGCAACTCGGGACCGCTATCACGTGACCAGCGATGCCCATCTGTCAGCCGATGCGCTCCGCGAGATCATCGACGCGTTCAAAGGTGTGGTTCGTCGCCGGGGAACGGGCCCATTCCCCGATGAACCCGAGGTCCAGCTCCGAATGGCCATCGAAGCGGTGTTCGAGAGCTGGCGGGGCAAACGAGCCCACGACTACCGGGTTGCCGCCCACATCCCTCACGATCTCGGTACTGCGGTCAACATCGTGACCATGGTGTTCGGCAACACCGGCGATGAGTCGGCGACCGGCGTCGCCATGAGTCGTGATGCCACGACAGGCGAACCCCACCTGGAGGGCGACTACCTGGTGAACGCCCAGGGCGAAGACGTGGTGGCCGGTATCCGCCCAACCTTGCCGATCGCCCAGCTTTCCGACGACATGCCTGAGATCGCTCAGCAATTCGCCGACATTGCGGTGCAGCTGGAGACTCACTACGGCGACATGCAAGACATGGAGTTCACGGTCGAACGTGGCCGCCTCTGGATCCTGCAGACCAGGGCGGGCAAACGTACCGCACAAGCGGCTGTGCGGATTGCTGTTGACCAGGTCAACGAGGGTCTCATCACCCGTGAAGAGGCTGTCCGCCGGATCACACCGGATCAGGTCGACTTCTTCCTCCACCCTCAGTTCTCCCGTGATGCGGTCCAACAGGCGCCGCTCACCAAAGGTCTCAACGTGTCGCCTGGTGCTGCTGTCGGAGTGGCCGCGTTCGATCCCGATCTCGCCGAACGGTGGGCCAACGAGGGGCGTGCCGTCGTGCTGGTCAGGCCCGAGACAAAGCCTGACGACGTCCACGGGATGCTCGCCGCCGCCGGAATTCTGACCTCGAGTGGAGGCCGGACCAGTCACGCCGCTCTCGTGGCTCGCCAGTTTGGCAAGCCGGCCGTCGTCGGGGCGACCGACATCGACATCGACATGGGGGCTCGATCCCTCGAGGTTGGAACGACCGAAATTCACGAGGGCGACTGGATCTCCGTCGACGGAACCACCGGAGCGGTCTACGCAGGCCAACTGGAGACGGTTGCGCCCGACATTGACAACGAGTGGTTGTCAACGTTGCTCGATTGGGCCGACGAGTTCCGGACGCTCGGTGTACGGGCCAACGCCGACGATCCGGTCGAGGCCGAACGGGCTCGAAACTACGGTGCGTCCGGAATTGGATTGTGCCGCACAGAGCACATGTTCTTCGATCCGGACCGACTTCCCATTGTCCAAAGAATGATCGTGGCACCGACGCCGGCAGAACGGCGTGAGGCAATCGCCGCGTTGCTTCCTATGCAACGAGGCGACTTTGCCGGCATGTTCAGGTCGATGGCGGGAGAGTCGGTGATCATCAGACTGCTCGACCCACCGCTCCATGAGTTCCTGCCCAGCTATGACGACCTGACCGAGCAGGCCACGGACCTTCAGATCCGGCTGATCAACGCTCCAGATCTGGCGACGGTCTCATCGCTGGTCGATGAGCTGACAGAAGTACGCACCATGCTCGGTCTGGTCGGCGATCTTCGCGAAGCCAACCCGATGCTGGGAAGGCGCGGCGTTCGCCTCGGCTTGCGCATCCCTGCCCTGATCCGGATGCAGACGCGGGCCATCGTGGAAGCCGCCCTCGACGTGAGGGACGAGGGGCTCGACGTACGACCCGAGATCATGGTGCCCCTTGTCAGCCACGCCACCGAAATGGCGGCGGCGCGGAAGCTGATCGAGGACGAGATGCAGCTGGTGTTCACCGAACGCGGTCTGGACGACGACAGCGGCGAGCCGCCCATCAGCATCCCGATCGGGACGATGATCGAGGTTCCCAGGGCTGCCTTGACAGCCGACGCCATCGCTGAGCACGCCGACTTCTTTTCATTCGGCACCAACGACCTCACACAGATGACACTGGGTATCAGCCGAGACGACGCCGAGGCGAGCTTCCTGCTCGACTATCTGGCTGATGAGCTGATTGTTGCCAATCCGTTTCACTCGATCGACGTCGACGGGGTCGGCCGGTTGATGTCGCTCGCCATCGAAGACGGACGCCGCACAAGGCCCGAGATCCATCTGGGGATCTGCGGCGAGCATGGAGGCGAACCGGCATCGATCGCACTATGCCAACGCCTAGGTCTCGACTACGTGAGCTGTTCTGCGTATCGAGTCCCCGTCGCCCGGCTTGCGGCCGCTCACGCTGCACTGGCGTGACCGGCTTCAAAGCGGACGCTGCGACCTCAGCGAAGAACCCGCCCCGAGACTTCGCTCGGCTCGATCCGGACCCACAGCGGTCGCCACTGTTCTTTCGCCCAAGGGGTAAGTCCGATGTTCTCGAGCTGTTCCCTCTCGGCCCAGTCGGTCACCTCACGCGCGGTGCCTTGAAGAACAACGCTCCAGCCCGACTTGGATTTGGCATCCCACTGATCGACCTCGAAACAGACGGTCTGATTTGCCGCAGCAGCCGCCAGTTTGTGACCCTCGAGGGAACGGAAGACGATCGTGCCCTCGTCAACGGCGAAATTGACCGGCAGAACCAGGGGTGCCCCTTCGGACATGAACCCGACCCTGCCGATAGGTGTCGACTGAACGAGTTCCATACAACGGGCCTCGTCGATCACCCCCATGCGGCTCACCAGGTCGATGGCCTCGGGTTCGATATGTTCGGTCACAGCGGATCCTCCAAGTTGGTTCGCCGATTGTCGGCTGCCTTCGCCCCATCCTCCAGAGTCGAAAGTCCGATGTGAACATTATGGCTGACACCCACACACTCGACGGAAACGAAGCTGCCGCCCGAATCGCCCACCGGGTGAGCGAGGTGATCGCGATCTATCCGATCACACCTGCATCGCCAATGGGCGAGTTCGCTGACGCCTGGACCCAAGCCGGTCAGACGAACCTCTGGGGCGCAGTACCCGATGTCATCGAGATGCAGAGTGAGGCCGGGGCAGCAGGTGCGGTTCACGGTGCATTGCAGACAGGCGCCTTGACCACAACCTTCACTGCGTCGCAGGGTCTGCTCCTCATGATCCCGAACCTCTACAAGATCGCCGGTGAGTTCCTTCCGGCGGTCATTCACGTGGCGGCGCGGTCGTTGGCAACCCATGCGCTGAGCATCTTCGGCGATCACAGCGATGTGATGGCATGCCGCCAGACCGGAATGGCGATGTTGGCGTCGACTTCGGTTCAGGAGGCTCAGGATCTTGCGCTCGTCGCCCACGCAGCAACATTGCGAACCCGCGTGCCATTCCTTCACTTCTTCGACGGCTTCCGAACCAGCCACGAGGTAGCCAAGATCGACCAGATCGGTGATGACGCGATACGGGCCATGATCGACGACGGTTTGGTTGTAGACCACCGTCTCCGTGCGCTGGATCCCGATCGACCCGTTCTGAGAGGCACGGCCCAGAATCCCGACGTGTTCTTCCAAGCCCGCGAGGCCGCCAACCCGATGCATCTGGCGGTCCCGGCTGCGGTTCAGGAGGAGATGGGTCGGTTCGCAGCCCTCACCGGCAGGAACTACAAGCTGTTCGACTATCACGGTCACCCCGAGGCAGAGCACATCGTGGCCCTGATGGGTTCAGGGGCTGGCACGGTGACAGAAGCGGTCGACGCCCTGGTTGCCGACGGTCACCGTGTCGGTGTCGTGAACGTTCGTTTGTACCGACCATTCGATGTCGAGGCGTTCATCGGCGCCCTGCCGACGACGACCAAGTCCATCGCTGCACTCGACCGAACCAAAGAGCCAGGGGCACCCGGTGAACCGCTCTATCTCGACATCGTCGCCGCGCTCGCACAAGCCTGGCCCGACCGCTCATCGCTGCCGCATGTGATCGGTGGCCGGTATGGCCTGTCATCAAAGGAGTTCACGCCACCGATGGCGATGGCCGTTTTTGATGAGTTGAGCGCCGAGAACCCGCGACGCGAATTCACCGTGGGGATCGTCGACGACGTGACCCATCTCAGCCTGAAACACGATCCCAGCCGTTGGAGCGAGCCGGATTCGGTCACCCGAGCGGTGTTCTACGGGCTGGGGAGCGATGGCACGGTCGGAGCCAACAAGAATTCGGTGAAGATCATCGGCGAACGAACCAACTTGTTCGCCCAGGGCTACTTCGTCTACGACTCGAAGAAGTCCGGCTCCACGACGGTGTCGCATCTACGGTTCGGTCCCGAGCCGATCCGCTCGGCGTACCTCGTCGATCGAGCAGACTTCGTTGCCGTCCATGACTTCGGATCCTTCGACCGGCGGGATCTTCTCAGCGTCGCCGCCGACGGCGCCACGGTGTTGATCAATTCGCCGTTCTCGCCGACAGCCACCTGGGACCGACTCCCGACCCAGGCCCAACGCACGATCATCGAGCGGAATCTCGACGTCTGGGTGGTCGATGGAGGCCGGGTGGCGCGGGAGGCCGGACTCGGCAAGCGCATCAACACCGTGCTTCAGACCTGCTTCTTCTCGTTGACCGGCCTGCTGCCTGATGACGTGGCGGGGGCGGCAATCAAGGACACGATCAGCAAGACCTACGGCAAACGGGGACGCGTGGTGCTGGAGCGGAACTTTGCTGCGGTCGACGGAGCGCTCGAAGCGTTGGTGCGGCTCGACGTGCCCAGCAAGGTCACGAGCGAGCGTTCGCTGCTCGCACCGGTCCCCGATATCGCACCCGACTTCGTGCAGCGGGTGACGGCCCGAATCATCGCCGACGAGGGTGATCTCCTTCCCGTGAGCGCGTTTCCGGTCGACGGCACGTTCCCGACCGGCACGACGCAGTGGGAAAAGCGAAGTATCGCCGACGAGATCCCAATCTGGGACCCCGACATCTGTATCGACTGCGCCCGGTGTGCGCTTGTGTGCCCACACGCTGCAATTCGCTTCAAGGTGGTCGATCCACCTGTTCTGGCCGACGCGCCCGCATCGTTCAAACATCGCGAGATGCGCGACGGCCGACGATCGATCATCCAGGTAGCTCCCGATGACTGCACGGGCTGTGGCGTCTGCGTGAGCATCTGCCCCGCCAAGAGCAAAGAGGTGGTGAAACACAAGGCCATCGACATGGAGGCCAAGGACGACTACCTGGAGGCTGAGCGAATCAACTTCGACTACTTCCTGCAGATACCTGAACACGACCGCACCACCTTGAAGCTCGATTCGGTCAAGGGGTCCCAGCTCGCACAGCCATTGTTCGAGTACTCCGGCGCATGCTCGGGTTGTGGTGAGACGCCATATCTGAAGCTGCTCACCCAACTGATGGGTGACCGCATGGTGGTCGCCAACGCCACCGGGTGCTCTTCGATCTATGGCGGCAACCTTCCCACGACACCGTGGACGGTCGATGCCGAGGGACGAGGTCCTGCGTGGGCCAACTCGCTTTTCGAAGACAATGCCGAGTTCGGCCTCGGGATGCGTCTTGCCCTGGATCATCATGAGGAAGCGGCCAGGCATCTCGTGTCCGAGCTCGCTGATGGTCTCGGTCCGCTGGCATCGGGTTTGCTGGACAACCCCCAAGCCAACGAAGCCGACATCGCCGATCAGCGTCAGAACGTCGAACAGCTGAAGGCATGGCTCGCAGACAACCCCGGCCCATTGACTGACCGTCTCGCTTCGCTCGCCCATCACCTGGTGAGCCGCAGCGTATGGCTGATCGGAGGTGACGGCTGGGCCTACGACATCGGCTTCGGGGGTGTCGATCACGTACTTGCGTCCGGGAGAGATGTGAACGTGCTCGTCCTGGACACCGAGGTGTACTCCAACACCGGCGGTCAGACATCGAAAGCAACCCCGAGGGCCGCTATCGCAAAGTTTTCCGCAGGTGGGAAAGGAACCGCCAAGAAGGACATCGGCATGATCGCCATGGCATATGCCGACGTGTACGTGGCCCACATCGCCATGGGTGCCAACATGACCCAGACGGTGAAAGCACTCGCCGAAGCGGCAGCCCATCCGGGTCCATCGATCGTGATCGCCTACAGCCCGTGTATCGCACACGGAATCGACATGGCCGACATGATGGGACACCAGAAGATGGCCGCGACCAGCGGGTACTGGCCGCTGTACCGGTATGACCCCCGCAAAGAAGCCGCTGGCGAGCACGGCCTGCACCTCGACAGCGCCAAACCGTCGATTTCGTTCAAGGAATTCGCCATGACGGAGGCTCGCTTCTCGATGCTGGGCCGGGTCAATCCCGACGTGGCCGAACAGTTGATGAACGACGCACAGCGAGACATCGATGATCGATGGCACCTGTATGAACAGATGGTCAACGTCGAACGGACCGCCCGTTGGGGGATCATCGACGAAGATGAGGAGCACAACGATGACTGATCTCACGACCGAGTATCTCGGGCTCACACTACCGAACCCCATAATCGCCTCGGCGTCACCGCTCACTGGGTCTCTTGACACGCTGCTCGAGCTCCAAGGCGCCGGCGCCGCTGCGGTTGTCCTACCGTCGTTGTTCGAAGAACAGGTGGAGCACGACTCGCTTGCGATCGATCACTCCCTACAGATCGGCTCGGCGACGAGCGCTGAGGCGTTGGGAGGCTTCTTTCCAGAACTCGATCAGTACAACACCGGAGCAGACGAGTACCTCGATCTTCTGGTGCAGGCCAAGAGGGAACTGGCGATCCCGATCATTGCGAGCCTGAACGGAATCTCAGACGGTGGTTGGATCGAGTACGCCAAGGCATTGGAAGGTGAGGGGGCTGATGCGATCGAGTTGAACATCTATCTCGTAGCCGCCGATCCCGACGCGACCGCCGCCGAGGGCGAGGACCGATGCCTCCGGCTGGTGTCGCACGTTCGGTCATGGATCAAGATCCCTCTGGCGGTCAAGATCGGACCTTCCTTTTCCTCACCCGCCAACATGGCCCGCCGGCTTGGTGAGGCCGGAGCGGACGCGATCGTCGTTTTCAATCGGTTCTATCAGCCCGATATCGACCTGGAGACCCTCGACATCAAACCAGATCTCGAGCTCAGTACCCCGGCCGAAATGCGGTTGGTTCTGCGGTGGGTGGCGATCATGGCCGGACGAATCGGAGCTCAGTTGGCTGCGACCACCGGGGTACACGACGCCGAGGGTGTCGTGAAGCTTCTGCTCGCCGGTGCTGACGTGACCATGATGACCTCGGCCCTGCTTCAGCGGGGTACCAGCCACTTGGCTCTCGTCTTGGGGGAGACCCAGCGATGGTTTGACGACCACGGGTATGCGTCGGTCAGCCAGGCCCGGGGCAGCGTCAGCCAACAGTCGGTGCCGGACCCGGTGGCGTTCGAGCGGGCCAACTACATGAAGACCCTCGTGTCCTACGGCTGAGCCGAGCCCCCGAGCCTCCACAATGGTGCGACTGGCTAGCTGTAGATCCCAGGAGCGTTCGTCAGGCTCGTAGTGATTCTTCGAGCCGGGTGATGGGTGGCTTGTGACCGAGTGCGCTGTGAGGCCTTCGGTTGTTGTAGTAACTCAACCACGGCACCAGCGCAGTTCCTCGCTGGTCTGACGATTGGTAGGTTGCTGCGTAGGCCCATTCGCGCAGCATTGTCTGGATGAACCGCTCCGCCTTGCCGTTGGTCCGGGGCCGGTATGGACGGGTCCGTATATGCCGAACGTCGTGACCAGCACACCACGATGCCCATAGCCCTGACATGTAGGGTGCGCCGTTGTCAGTCATGACCCTTTCCACGAGGACGCCCCGTTCAGCGAACCAGGCAATCGCTCGCTCGAGGAATCCGACCGACACCGCTGCGGTCTCGTTGGGAAGGATCTCGACATAGGCAAGTCGGGTGGTGTCATCGACGCAGACGTGCACCGCTTCCCAGCCGGGCTTGTGGTTGTAGCTGCCGGGGCCTCGGCCGGTAACCCGATGTCCGGGCTTGGTGAACCTACCGAGTTTCTTGACATCGATGTGGATCAGTTCGCCCGGGTGGCGACGGCAATACCGATTCGGTGGCTCCACGGGTTCGAGTTTCGACAAGCGATTCAGATCAAGACGTTTCAGCACAGCGCACACGGTCGAGACCGGCATCGACAGCTCGGCTGCGATCCTGGTCGAGGTGAACCGCAACCGCCGGAGCCTTTCGATCACGGCCTCGGTCTCTGCCGGTGTTCGACCAGGCACCGTTCCTGGTGCCGACGAATGATCGTTGAGCTGATGGTCGCCGGCGCGGTACCGGGCCAGCCATCGGTACACAGTGCGTTCCGAGCAGCCAGCAGCTGCGGCAGCTTCGCATGCTGTCCAGCGTTCGTGTTCGATGCGTTGGCACATCAAGACACGCTGATAGGGGGTCAGTCGAGCATTACCGTGGAGTTTCACGGGTCTCCTTGGGGTGAGAGTGGCTTCAGCACCCTCAAGTCTCAAGGAGACCCAACTGACCAACGTGGATGGGATCTACAGCTAGACGGACACCAAGTCGGCGGTGATGTCGATGTGGCCAAGGTGCTGGTAGGTCTCCTCGAGTAGGTGCAGCAGCACCGAAGCGGTCGACCAGGCCCGGCCATCCATGAACGGTTCGAACTC
>JBLYYW010000124.1:0-3588 GCA_048550155.1 Acidimicrobiales bacterium
ACGCGATCGAGACCAACCCTCTCATTCGGTTGGGCGAAGAGATAGCCAAGGCGAATCGACTCGACCACAAGATTGAGTTCATCCAGGCGCTGTCAACCGAGATCGATCTCCCCGAGAAGGCCGACGTGATCTTCTCCGACCTTCGCGGCGTTCTGCCGTTCTATACCCAGCATCTCCCCGCTGTCCGAGATGCCAGAGAACGGCACCTCGCACCGGGCGGCGTCATGATCCCGACCAGAGACCGAGTCTTCGCGTCCGTGGCAGCCAATCCCTCTCGGTCCGGCGGTTTTCGCTCCATGTGGACCGACAACCCGTTCGGGTTGGACCTGAGCCTGGCGATCGAGGAACAAACCAAACAGATGCGAGACGATCGCGTCGGAATCGATGATCTGCTCAGTGAGCCGGTTCAGATCGCAGAAATCGACTACCGCTCAACACTCTCCGAAACTGGCTTCCGCTACAGCGGGACTGTCGAAATCACAAAGGATGGTGTCGCCCACGGGATCAGCGCTTGGTTCGAGGGTGCGGTTCTGGAACATCTGACCTATAGCTCCGCACCCGACCAGCCCGAGATGGTGTACGGGATGGCATTCTTCCCGTTCCGGACTCCGGTGGATCTACGAGCCGGTTCAGAGATTCGTTTCGAAGTGGCCGCTCGATTAGTGGGAGAATACGTGTGGGAGTGGGGGGCCTCGGCTCAAGCCGCCGATGGCTCCGAGTGGTCGGTGAGTCACACGATGCTCGACGCCGCCCCGCTCGACCTCGAGACCGTTCGCCGCCGCAAGGCCAGCTACGTCCCTCCGGCGAGCGAACTGATGAAGGCTGATCTCTTGTGCCTCAATGGATTGGTGCAGGGGCACTCCCTCGGTTCGGTCGCTCAAGCTGTGCATGAAACCCACCGGGACATATTCCCGACGCCATCGGCCGCACTGACCTGGGTGGCCGACACCGCTGGCCGTTATGAGACCTGATGTCTACGATCGTTGGCTCCACGGACTACGCGTTCGATCCGAGGTTCCCCTAGAAGCAGTGGAACCGCTCGAACCATTCGGCTCGATCGATGTCAACATCACCCTGGTCGACGCCATCGCTGCTGCGCCAGAATCTGCACCTGAAGTACTGCAGCACGATTTTGACGACACCAAGTCGGTGTCTGCAGTAGACGCTGCTGACGGCGCCACGATCATCACGTTTTCAGGCGCGTGTAGGTTCCGAATCACTGCTGGAACAATCGAGATGTGGCCATTCACCTCGTCGGATCTGGATATCGCCATCATCCTCCTACAGGGTTGGGTGATGTCCATGGTCCTTGCGCGACGAGAGTGTTTGGTGCTCCATGCCAGCGCTGTCGAAACCGAAAGAGGCTGCATCGCTCTCGTCGGAGACTCGGGCATGGGCAAGAGCACCGTGACAGCGATGCTCATCCGAGATGGAGCAGATCTGGTTTCTGACGACGTCTTCCGAGTCGCCCGCATCGCCGACGGCCCTTGGCTTGGATATCCGGGGATCACGGCTCTACGACTGCGAGAGTCAGCTCGTGAACTTGCTGCCGAACTCTCTCACGTCGACCTCACGACAACCGTTGATGACCGGCTCCTGGTGCATCGACGGCGGAAGCGAGCCGAACCGATGCCGTTGCTGGCCGTTCTCTTTCCTGATCCGTCGCGTTCTGCCGCAAAGGTGACGCTCGACTGGATGGAAGCCAAGTATGCAGCAGTAGAACTCGACCAGACCCCACGGGTCTATGACTGGAAGATCGCCGAACCCGCACGGCGCCATTTCGGTCAGGTAGTTCAGCTGGCATCAGACGTGCCGGTCGGGACCCTGACGATCCCTTGGGGGCCACCGTGGGTGGCTGGTCTGCTCGAGAACGTAGAAAGCCTCGTCCTCGAGCAGTACCGGGACTCCTAGGAGCCCCACCCACCCATGTTCATCATGTTCATCATGCCCATGTTCATCATTCCGCGAAACGGCCAAGTATTGGTGAGCTCCTCGAGAGCCCCCATCTCTTCAACCGCCGGCGCGACGTACGCCTTTTTCTCCATCATTTGGAAATCCTTGCCCTTCAAAATGTGCCGATGTTTTGGTAACTGCCTGTTGACTCCCAACGTAACACTCCAACACGCACCGTTGGCAAACATTCTGGGGCATTTTGCCTGTACCCAGGTTGAATACAACGTTCCCACACTGTTCACCATGGCAGATCCTTCCAAACCTTCCGAGACCGTGTACAAGTTGGACGCAGATCGCGCGGCCTGGCGAGTCGTCGAGGACGAATTGGTTGTGCTCGATCTCGAGACCTCGGCCTACCTCTCGATCAACGAGACCGGAACCAGCGTGTGGCCAAGCCTGGAAACTGGGGCCACCCGAGATGAACTGATCACGGCTGTGCTCGATACGTACGACATCGATTCGGAGACCGCTGGTCGAGACATCGATGTCTTTCTGGAGTCCCTCCAGCAGCGCGGGCTTTTGGTCACTGATCCGGAGTGAACCGAAGTCGTAGAATCTCTCCGTAGCTCTCATCGAACCACGGGTCGGAGCCGTCCACCCACGCATGGGCCTCCAAGATCGACTCACCCCGCCGAACCCCGATCACCACATCGGGCGCCGGCATGACTGATGTCGACCACCATGCCTGCAAAACCAAAGCTCGCTCGAGACAGTTTTGATCGGTTTTGGCAAGGGCGCGAAAGACACCCCTACGTCCCGCGGGAGCTGTCAGATCCGGCACCTGCGCCCTTGTCCTGACCCCCGACACGGGCAGGTCAGCTCGAACCCGAGCGAGCTCTGATCTCGCCCATCGGTAGCCCTTGATGTGGAATTCCAGGCCCCGTGCTTTGGAACCCAGCAGCGCAAAGAGTGCTCTCATCTGTACGTCTCGGCCTGCAACGAGTACATGAAGGCGTACAAGCCAGCCTGCCCCATGAGTTCCCTGTGGCTCCCCTGCTCGACAACCTCGCCTTCCTGAAGCACGACGATCCGGTCGGCACGGGACACTGTGCCGAAACGGTGGCTGATGAGGATGACCAGCTTGTCTTGCGCGAGTTCACGAATCTTGTCCACCAGTTCGACTTCGGCCTCGGGATCCAGAGCCGACGTCGGCTCATCCAGGATCACCACATCGGCATCGCGATACCACGCACGGGCCGTCGCCAGTCGCTGCCACTGCCCGCCCGAGAGTTCCTGACCGCCGCTGAACTCAACGCCCAGAAGTGTCTCGTACCCCTCGGACAACTCTTCGATCTCGTTGTGAATCCCGCCAAAGCGGGCTGCGCTGATCACCCGTTGCGTATCGGCCGGGGATTCGAACTGCATGGAGATGTTCTCCGTCGCAGTCAGCACGAGCCGGAGGTACTCCTGGCTGACGATGGAGATTCGTCGTCGCATCGACACCGATTGCCCCGGAAAGAGGGCTTCACCGTTGACCAAAATGCTGCCCGTCGTTGGCTCATAGAGAAGGGAGAGGAGTCGCGCCAACGTGGTTTTTCCGGACCCGTTCTCGCCCACCAGAGCCACGAGTTCACCGGTTCGGAACCCTAGATTCACGTTGCGAACTACCCCTTTCTCGGGACTCGCGGGATAGCA
>JBLYYW010000125.1:0-4981 GCA_048550155.1 Acidimicrobiales bacterium
GTTTCGGTCTCGCCGACGAGCGCACTGACCAGCACATCGCCTCGAAGTTCGTCTGGAAGGTCGGCCAGGATGTCGAGCGCGGCTCGAATCCCATCGAGATCTCCTTCGACGGCGCTGAAGTCGATGATTCGTGGGCCGTCGGCAGCACGAGCGTGGTCGAGTTGTTCGAAACCGCTGCGGAGCGCTTCGGCCGGCGGCCCGGCTTTACGACTCACTGCCCCAGCCGCGACCGGGTCCCCGCAGTATCCCAAGAGACCAGCCCATAGGAGCTGTGAGGTCGTTGGGCCTGAAACCACGCCCAACTGTGACACGGGCTCTGCCCGGCGTGAGAAGTCGGGCGGCTACGAATTCCCCTTGCCGCGACTACACCAGGACGTCTTCCCGATCATCGGGGTGCGGGGACGAGGAAGTCGCCGGGGGTGAATGATGGCTGCCTTCCACGTTGAGATTGGGAAGGATCCGATCGAGCCAGCCCGGCAACCACCAGTTGCGCGCCCCAAGGAGCTGCATTGTGGACGGCACGAGCAACATGCGTACGAGGGACGCATCGATGAGCACCGCCATCGAGAGGCCGAGGCCGAACAGTTTGATGATCCGGTTGTCCTCGAAGACGAAGCTGCCGAACACAACCACCATGATCGCCGCGGCAGCGGTGATGACTCGTGCGGTCATCGCAAGCCCGTCGGCCACCGAATTCACGGGGTCGCCGGTGCGTTCGAACTCTTCCTTGACCCGTGAGAGCAGGAATACCTCGTAGTCCATCGAGAGTCCGAAGACGATGGCGAACATCATCATCGGGATGAACGGCTCGATCGGAGCTCCTTCGATTCCGAACAGGCTCCCGAACCAGCCCCACTGGAAGACCGCAACCACGATCCCGTAAGCAGCGCCGATGCTGAGCATGTTCATGATCACTGCCTTGAGAGGAACCATGATCGATCGGAAGACTGCCATCAGCAGAAGGAAGCTCAGGGCGAGCACCACGACGAAGAACAGGATGATCCGTCCGCTGAGGAATTCGGTGAAGTCGATGTTGGCCGGTGTCAGTCCGGTGACCTTCGGGTCCAGGCCGGTGTCAGAAACAGCGTCGGGAATGATGTCATCACGGAGCGCCTCAACGAGCTCTTCGGTTTCGATGTCCTGAGGGGCAGTCGAGGGTTGAAGCTGGATCATGGCAGCGGTGGGGTTATCAGGGTCGTTGGGGAGCGGTGGCGTCGCGAACGCCACCCCTTCGGTCTGGTTGAGCGTGGCCGACAGTCCGTTGAGCGTTTCGAAATCCTCGGGTGATTGGATCTCGGTGACGATCAGGAACGGGCCGTTGGATCCGGGACCGAACCCTTCGGCCAAAAGGTCATAGGCCTTCCGGGTGGTCGTGTCCTCGGGGAAATTCCCCTCATCGGAGAACCCCATGTTCAGAGAGAGAAGCGGGATGGCGAGGAACAGCAGCAGAGCGGTTCCGGCGATCGCCCACGCCCACGGGCGGGCCTGCACGGTCCGGCTCCACCGGTACCAGACGGTCTCGCGGATCGGGACGTTCTTGCGGGGTGGCAGCTCTTTCTTCAGCGGACCTGCAAACGGGAGGTAGCCGGCGATGGCGATCACGAGAGCGAGCGGTAGACCGACCAGGAACGGCTGAATGCTGAGGCCCAGCCCGAGCAACGCCAAGGCGATGAACCCCGACGCAATGATGCCGCGCCACCTGGTCACGTTCATCTTCTCTCGCACCAACCCGAGCGCCGCCGGCAGGAGGGTCACCGACGCCGTCATCACGACCGCGACCGTGATCGCAGCCCCGTAGCCAAGGCCAGAGATGAACGGGAGACCAACGAGCAGCAAACCCAGAAGTGAGACCACCACGGTTGCCCCCGCAAAGATGACCGCCCGGCCGGCGGTGTCGATAGCCACGGCCGTCGCCCCTTCGGGTTCAAATCCTTGTTGGAGCGCTTCCCGGTAGCGGGTGACGATGAAGAGTGCGTAGTCGATGCCAACACCGAGACCGATCATCAGTCCGATGGTGCTGGCGAAGTCGGGGACCGAGGTGATGTTGGATAGCAGTGCGATGGACATGCCCCCGATTCCGACCCCGAGTACTGCAACGCCGATGGTGGTGCCCATCGCCACGACCGAACCCATGGCCACGATGAGAACGACCACTGCGAATGCGAGGCCGAGTAGCTCTGATTCGGGTGGTTCGAACTCGGCGAAGACTGCTCCGCCGACCTCGACCTGAAGTCCATCGGTCTGGCTCAGCTCGCCTTCGAGAATCCTGTCGTGCATCTCGACACCCATCAACGAGGCTGCGGTTTGGTCGGTGGTTTGTGGGAGGCTGACCTGCGCGTAGGCGATGTCACCAGCGGGTGAGATTTGGGCTTCGTTGCCCGGCTCGTAGGGTGAGCGGATCTGCATCCCCTCGAAGGTCTCACCGTCACCGTTTTCGGTCAGAAGTTTCTCGATGTAGTCCGTGATGGCAGCGCGGACGTCCGGATCATCGACTCCTTGGTCGGCCTGGAAGACGATGCTTCCCTGAAGGCCCGAGCCAACGCCTCCGAACTCAGCATCGATGATCGCGAACCCATCGGCCGATTCTGATTCCGGAATTTCGAAACTCCCGTCATAGGAAGGTCCGATCGCGCCCAACGTGCCTGCAACGGCAACGAGGATCGCGAGCCACCCGCCGATCACCATCCAGGGGTGGGTGAAGCACCATCGTCCGAGCTTTGAATACATGGGCGGACTCTCCAGTCGTAATTTTTTCGTCGGCGTGCACAGCCAACATCTCAACGGTACTGGATCCAGACTCCTTCGCCCGACCGGTTATCGGGTGTTCGTTGGCACCTCAGAAACGCGGCCAACGGCCCGGCTTTGTTCAGCGAACCACCAGCACCGGGCAGTTGGCATGATCGATCAGGTACTTTCCGACCGACGGGTCGAAGAGCCGGGCGAACACACCCCGGTCTCGCGAGCCGATCACCACCACGTCGGCGTCGATGTCGTCGGCCACACGGATGATCGCGGACCCGGTGGATCCTGGCTCGGAGGCGACGACGGTGTCGACGTGAGCGGCGTGGAGGAGGTGTTCGGCTTCGTCGACAGCCGCCCGTGCGGCGTCCTCGGCCGCCTTGGCCGCGATTTCGAGTTCACCGGGACTGGTGAATCCACCGCTCGGGTAGCCCAACGTGAGCGGAAGTGTTGGGGCACCCACACTTACGAGTGTGTAATCGGCATCCGCACCGAACAACTCGAAGGCCTTGGTCATGGCGTCGCGGCTTTCGTTTGAGCCATCAACCGCGATGAGCACCTTCATCGGCTCTGCCCTGCGATCGAGATGCTCATGACGACCTCCACGGTTTCATCGAAGCTTGCGTACGCCCATTGTGGCACTTTGGGGGCCCGCCCCACACTTCGGCAACTTCGACCTTCCGGACAACCGATCAGTCGTTGCCATCGATTGAACGAACCAGTGTGAGAATTGGCAAGCTGAGGTACCAAACCGTTCTCGGTGCCACACCGCTCACGATGAGGAATGATGACCCAATGAGTTCCCCGACGAAGTTCACCTCGACCAACCCATCCGATGGTTCGGTTCTGGCTGAGTATCCAGCCCACGATGAATCGGCCGTCGAGGAGTTCATGCAGCAGTCAGTGCTGGCGCAGAAGGTCTGGGCCGAGAAGTCGTTTGCTGACCGGGCCCAGGTCGTGAACGAGGCGGCCCGTGTCCTGAGGCAACGCAAGGAAGAACTGGCCGAACTCATGACCCTGGAAATGGGCAAACCGATCAAAGAGGCTCGGGCCGAGGTCGAGAAGTGCGCCTGGGTTTGTGAGTACTACGCCGAGGAGGCTCAGACGTTCCTGGCCGACGTTCCCCGACAAAGCGACCACGCCGGAGCATGGACCGTGTATCAGCCGCTGGGCGTCATCTTGGCGGTCATGCCGTGGAACTTCCCGCTGTGGCAGGTGCTCCGTTTCGCTGCGCCGACGTTGATGGCCGGTAACTCCGGACTGCTCAAGCACGCATCGAACGTCTCAGGTTGCGCTCTGGCGATCGAATCTGTCTTCCGCGAAGCGGGACTGGCCGAGGGCCTGTTCCGAACCATGCTGATCGGGTCAGACCGCGTTGCGGGAATCATTGCCGACCCTCGCGTCGCTGCGGTGACGTTGACGGGTTCGGAGATCGCGGGACGTTCGGTGGGTCGGGCTGCGGGAGAGAACCTCAAACCGTCGGTGCTCGAGCTTGGCGGCAGCGATGCATATGTGGTGCTCGACGATGCCGAGGTCGAGACAGCCGTCGTTCGGTGTGCCAAGGCGCGCCTGCTGAACTCGGGCCAGAGCTGCATCGCTGCGAAACGCTTCATCGTCACCGCGGGCGTGTACAACGAGTTTGTGCCTCGATTCATCGAGGAACTGGCCTCGTACCGCGTCGGTGACCCCACTGCCGAGGACTCTGATATCGGACCTCAGGCTCGGGCCGATCTCCGAGATGAACTTCATCAGCAGGTCCTGGCTTCGGTCGCCGCAGGGGCGACCCTGGTGTTGGGCGGTGAAGTTCCCGAGGGAGCCGGCGCGTACTATCCGGTTACGGCCTTGGTGGACGTCGAGCCCGGCATGCCCGCATTCGACGAGGAACTGTTCGGCCCGGTGGCCGCGATCATCAAGGCCGACGACGAAGCACACGCGATCGAGTTGGCCAACAACACCCAGTTCGGGCTGGGAGGTGCCGTCTTCACCGCCGACGCCGAGCGCGGCCGTCGTATCGCCGCAGAGAAGATGGAGACCGGCAATTGTTTCGTGAACACCGGTGTCGCATCCGACCCTCGTCTTCCGTTCGGCGGAATCGGGATCTCGGGTTACGGGCGGGAGCTCTCCGAGACCGGTATCCAGGCCTTCGTCAACGCAAAGACGGTTGCGGTGGCGGCGGAGGGCTAGAGGTGAACCGAGACAAGCGGACTGAGCCGAACACCTGGGCGCGAGTGCGGTTGGACCA
>JBLYYW010000126.1:0-10826 GCA_048550155.1 Acidimicrobiales bacterium
ATGGTGGGGATCGACGACAGTCTCACCGGAAACGCCCGAGCCGCAGTACTTGACCACGCTCGTCCCCATGTGGCGCTGTACGTGGGAGGTATGGGCGCTCGAAACAAGAACTTCTACAACACCGTGTTCCAGCGCTACGGGTACGAGGCCGAGGCGAAGCAGATTCAGGATCTCTACTTGGACGGCAAGAAGGACGAAGCCGCTGCTGCCATCCCGTCCCCGTTCCTCGAAAACTCGAATCTCGTGGGGCCGGCTGGCTATGTGAAAGAACAGCTCGCCAAGTTTCGAGAGGCCGGTGTCACCCATCTTCAGATCCAGCCCATCGGCGACCCCCTCAAGACCGTCGAGCAGTTGAAAGAACTGCTCTAAGGGCTCCCCAGATTCGAGTTCTACAGCTGTCCGGCAAGGTCCCGAACCGCGTCGCTTGCGCCGGTCAGCACGGGCTCCCCGTGGCCGAAATACACCGTGTCGAACTGCAGTTGGGCGAGCCTCTTGATGCTCTCACCCGCGGTCTCCATGTCTGGCGTGAATCGAGGATTGGCACCCGCCACGCCACCGTCGTCGCCATTCATGGCGTCTCCGGCCACCAGCGTGCTGGTGAGCGGGTCGAACAGGCAGATGTGACCCACGGTGTGGCCCGGGGTGTGGATCACCTGCATTCCCATGATCTCCTCGCCGTCCTCGACACCCCGGATGCCGTCGGCCGAGATCTGTTCCAGATCAAGTACCCCGGCGTAGGTGGTCGCGTTGACTGCCGCCTCCCGAACCGCGCCAATGCTGCCGACATGGTCAGGGTGGTGGTGGGTCAAGGCCACGTGCCGCACATCGTTGAAGTTGTAGCCGAGGTCCGAGATCGTTTGCCCTATGGCATCGACGGACCCCGACGAACCGGTGTCGACGACGGCGACTTCGTCGTTGCGAACAAGCACGTAGGCTGACACCGTTCCCAGGACCACCCTGGACCATGTGCCAGTTGCTCCGGCAGGGAGGTCGGTATCTGGCTGTGTAGCCGTTGCGCCCACGGCCGTCGATGGTGTTTGTGTCGGTGCCGGTTGAGGAGTTGTGGTGGTGCCCGACCCCCCCGAAGAACTCGATTCACCACAAGCGACTGCGATTGGACCGAGGATCGCAAGCGCAGCCGTTCCCTTTCCGAAGTACCCCAAGAAGGCCCGCCGGTGAACCCGCCGAGGTCGCCCTATCCCAACGCGCTCCACAGGCAGTTCGTCATTCTCATTGTGGTTGCCGCACATATGCCAACGGTAACCGCAACGCACCGTTGTGGAATTCCGGCCCCAGAACTAGAAGCCCTTCAGCGGGTGCCGGCCTCGAGCGCAACCTTGATCATCTGGTCGAGGCTCTCTTGACGCTCCTCCACACTCATCACATCGCCGGTGATGATCTGGTCGCTGACGGTGGCCACGGTGAGCGCCTTCTTGCCCCGCTCGATCGCAAGACCGTACAGCGCGGCCGCTTCCATTTCGACGGCCAGGAAACCCGCTTTGGCCAGCAGGTCGAATTCGGCCATGCCGTTGGGGTGATAGAAGAAATCACTGGTGAAGATCCGCCCGACGGTCGGATCTATCCCCGCCGCCTCGGCCGCTTCCACGGCCGCTCGGAGCAGCCCGAAGTCGGGGGTTGCCGCGAAGTCATAGCCGCTGGCTCGAACCCTGTTGACATTGCTGTCGGTGCCGGCACCACTGGCGATGATCAAAGTTCTCAATGGCAGGTCGGGCTGAATGGCACCACACGAACCGACTCGAATGATCTGCTCGACGTCAAAATGGTCGAACAGCTCCGACGCATAGATCTGAATGGAAGGCACGCCCATGCCAGAGCCCTGCACGCTGACGGGTTTGCCGTTGTAGGTGCCGGTGAAGCCGAGCATGTTGCGCACGCTCGTGACTTCGCGGGCGTCGTCGAAGTAGCGCTCAGCGATCATCTTGGCCCGCAAGGGATCACCCGGCATGAGAACAGTGGGGGCGAAGTCACCCGGCTCGGCGGCGATGTGTGATGTCGACATAGTGCCGGATCGTAGCCGTGCCACAATAGGCGTGTGGCAATGCGCAGTGACTGTAAGCATTATCAAACACGCACCTACCCCAGTGGTGACACGATGCGGAAGTGTGGTCTCGACCTCGCACCCAAAGCCCCTTGGGAGTGTCCGGCCGACTGTTCTTCTTATGAGCGCCGGCTGGCGGACGTCGCCTGGAACCACGGTTCGCTGGTCACACCGGCAACGCCTGATCCGCCTGCCAGCGTGGAGAACGACGACTCGATCGCAGCTCTCCTCGATTCGGCCGAAGACATCATCAATGCGGCTGGTCCGATTGTCCGCGCTGAGGTCGACGCGGAAGCCGAGGCCGAACGGCAGGCCCGCAAAAAGCGGTCCGGCCGCTGGTGGCCCTTCAACCGCTAGAGCTGCTCACCTGTATGCGTTCGCCAGCTCCGTGCCAACGTGGCCGGCTCCGTGCCAACGTGGCCGAAGCGACCCGACCAACTCAGCGATCACCGAGCCCAGAAAACCCCAAGACTACGCACGCGTTCGCCACGCAGAGCTGGAGGCGAGCGCAGGCAATGAGATCAGCCAACGCTGCCTTCCATCTGCAGTTCAATCAGACGGCTCCATTCGACTGCATACTCCATCGGTAGGGTCCGCGTGACGGGTTCGATGAAGCCGTTGACCACCATGCCGATCGCTTGCTCCTCGGAGAGACCGCGAGACATGAGGTAGAACAACTGCTCGTCGGCAACCTTGGAAACGGTGGCCTCGTGGCCGATCTGTGCGTCTCGGGTTCCGATCTCCATGTAGGGGTAGGTATCGGAGATGCTGTGATCATCGAGAATGAGCGCGTCGCACTGAACGTGGCTCTTGCACCCGTGCGCACCTTCCTCGACCCGAACCAGGCCGCGATAGCTGCTCCGACCACCGTCTTTGGAAATCGATTTGGAAACGATCTTGGAAGTGGTCTCGGGTGCTGCATGCACCATTTTGGCGCCGGTGTCCTGATGCTGGCCTTGACCGGCATAGGCCACACTGAGCACCTCGCCCGAGGCCTTGGGCCCGGCCAGCCACACCGCCGGGTACTTCTGGGTGAGTCGTGAGCCGATGTTGCCGTCGATCCACTCCATGTGTCCTTCGGCCTCGACATAGGCCCTTTTTGTCACCAGGTTGAAGACGTTGTTCGACCAGTTCTGGATAGTGGTGTAGGTGACGTGAGCCTGTGGCTTGACCACGATCTCGACCACTGCCGAGTGCAGGGAGTCGCTGGTGTAGACCGGCGCCGAGCAACCCTCGATGTAGTGGACCTTGGACCCTTCGTCGGCGATGATCAGGGTCCGTTCGAACTGGCCCATGTTCTCGGCATTGATCCGGAAGTAGGCCTGAAGTGGCATATCGACCTCGACGCCGGGCGGAACGTAAATGAAGGATCCACCGCTCCAAACCGCAGTGTTCAAAGAGGAGAACTTGTTGTCGTTGGCGGGGATGATCTTGCCGAAGTACTGCTTCACCAGTTCGGGATGCTCCCGAAGGGCGGTGTCCATGTCGCAGAAGATGACTCCCTGACGCTCCAGATCTTCGCGGTTCCGGTGGAAGACGACTTCGGACTCGTACTGTGCCGTGACGCCAGCGAGGTACTTTCGCTCGGCCTCGGGGATTCCGAGTTTTTCGTAGGTGTCTTTGATCGCGTCGGGGAGATCATCCCAATTGTCGACCTGACCGTCGGTGGGCTTGATGTAGTAGAAGATGTCGTCGAAGTAGATCTCTGACATGTCCCCGCCCCAGGTGGGCATCGGACGCTTGTCGAAGTGGCGGAGCGCCTTTTCACGCTTCTTCATCATCCAGTCGGGCTCGCCCTTCATCCATGACATCTCCTTCACGATGTCGAGGTCGAGGCCCTTCTTGGGTTTGAAGACGTAGTCCTCCTCGTCGCTCCAGCCCAGCTTGTATTTGCCGAGGTCGAGGTTGTCACCGGTAACGGTCATGCGATCACTCCTGAGGAAGGGTGGGAATTTCTCCTACCGTGATTGTAACAATTACCGAAGGGGATGCCGAGATCAGAGAGCGGGATTCTCATCGACTCCTCGTCCGGTCAGTCCAGGCGACGTAGGTGCTTGCGATACACATCGATGCGGTTGATGTAGGCGGCGGCACTGCTTTCGATCATCTCTCGACTCGCGGAGTCGAGACGAATCTTTGCCGGCACTCCCAGGGCAAGGGCGCCGGAGGGAACCTCGGTGTCGTTCGTGACGACGGCGTTGGCGCCGACCAGGGCCCACGATCGCACGATGGCCCGATGCAAGACGATCGAGCCGTTTCCAACCAACGCGTTGTCTTCGATCGTGCATCCCTCGAGGTGAACGATATGGCCAATCGTGCAGTTGTCCCCGACGGTCGTGGGGCTCTCAGCAACGGTATGCAGCACGGTGCCATCTTGAATCGAGGATCGTTCGCCGACGAAGATCGGCCCATCATCGCCCCGAAGAACCGCCTGAGGCCAGATCGAACTGTGTGCACCGATGTGAACGTTGCCGATGATGGTGCAGTCCGGATGTACGAACGCCTCGCCGGAGATCGTGGGTTCATCGGAGCCGAGTGCGTAGATCGCCATCGGTCAAGGTTATGGAGTTCGGATCGACACCGCTCAGCGACCCAGGGTCCGCTACACCCCTATGCCGAACCGGATGTCCAACACCAACGCATTCACTGTGAGAAACACCAGG
The DNA here is from genome assembly GCA_048550155.1 of Acidimicrobiales bacterium. Lineage (GTDB taxonomy): Bacteria > Actinomycetota > Acidimicrobiia > Acidimicrobiales > SZUA-35 > JABDIY01. The sequence continues at coordinate 4,723 of JBLYYW010000126.1, forward strand.
CCCGCAAGGGTGATGTAGGCGAGGGGCTCGAGTCGGGCCACGTTGACGGTCACGGTCTTGTCGCGCTGCACGAGCTGGCGAGACTTCTCCGCGATGGTTACCAAGGCATGTGATCCATCCAGTGGTGGGAGCGGCAACAGATTGACAAATCCCACGGCTGCGTTCAGGATCCCGAACCACAGAAGGGAAACCACGAGGCCGGTGTCCACCGCGTACTGAGTGATCTCGGCCTGCGCGAGAGGTGACACGAAGCGATTGGGAACCTGCGCGTCGGCTGCCCCGTCGGCGAACATCGCCCCCACGTAGGTGTCGGGGTTGGCAACAAATCCCCACAGCGCCTGCGCGGTGCCGACGACGACATCCCACAGGTAACCAAGTCCGTCGGCCCAGGCAAAGGCCCCGGTTTCGATGTAGCGAGCGAGGGAGAAGACCACAACTGCGAGAGCGATGTTGGTGAACGGGCCGGCCAGAATTGTGCCCAGCCGACCTGCGTGGGAGGCCGCCCGGTAGGTATCCCGCTCTTCGATACCGTCGGGAAGCTCCGAAGTCGGGGTCATTCCCCAAAGCTTGACGTAGCCGCCCAGGAAGACCGCTTTGAAGCCGTAGCGACAGCCGTTGTAGTCGACACCAACGATCTCGGGTCCGAATCCCCAGAAGAACTCGGTGGGACGGATTCCGGCCCGCCGCGCGAAGAACCAGTGACCGGCCTCGTGTACGAGGATGATCACCGCCAAGAATCCCAGCAGATACAGAAACTGCTGAGCCCAGATGTATGACACCAGCAGAACGGCAACCGTGGCGAGTCCCCAGAAGGGGCTGGCCTTGAAGTTGGAGAACCCTTTGACAGGGACGGGGATGGCGGGCGTCATCAAAATCACAACCAGACAATCAAGAATCAGAAACAGAACAAGACAAGCCCGACCTACAGACACATGGCCGGAACAGCCATATCACCATCAATTCCCGCCCCCGGAAACATCTCCGGGAGCATTCACCCATCGAACGATCTCACGCGACGACCGAATCTGATGGATGCAACGACTCACTCGGGCAGCCCGAACGAGCCGTACCTGCCGGCGTGGAACACCATCGGTTCAACATCTTCAACCGTGTCGAGCGCCAACACCCGACCGATGAACAGATCGTGATCACCAACCGGAATGATGTCGTCGATCGAGCAGTCGATGAACGCTCGGATTCCGGGGAACAGTGGCGAGTTCGTAGCCGGCGCAGGACTCCATTCCCAGTTCTCGAACTTGTCCTCGGCCCGCGAGGCCATGGTTGCGCACAGCTCGAGCTGCGTGTGGCACAGGACGTTGACACAAAACGATCCGGCCTCACGGAGGCCGGCGCCGCTTTGGCTCTGGTTTCCCAGGAAGAAGCCGACCAGCGGGGGGTCGAGCGAGATGGAGACAAACGATCCAATCGCCACTCCTACCGGTCCGGCCGGCGGTTGGGCCGTGACGATCGTGACGCCGGTAGGCATGTTGCCGAGAACCCGCCGGAAGTTTTCTGGATCGATGGTGTCGGAAGTTTCACTCACATCAGCGAGGTTAGTGGTGACGGCTGACCCTCCACCCTTTGACTGGAGCGGTCAGCCCGATGTCAGCTGAAGACCTTCATAGGCCGCCAGCACCTCGATGCCGTGCACCTGGGCCTGAGCTGCGATCTTGGATTCGGTGTTCCGGACCCACTCGTCTGAATGTGAGGGGTCGTGGTGGAAAAGGACCAACCGGCTGGCGCCCGAGACCCGGGCAACTTCGAGGGCGTACTCAGGTGTGCTGTGACCCCAGTCGAGCCGGCCGGCGAATTCTTCGGCACTGTACTGAGCGTCGTGAATGAGGACATCAACGTCCTTGCACAATTTCACTACCTCATCGGGCACCTCGAAGGACCCATCAGCGGGTTGCTGATGGTCGCTGATATAGGCCACTGAGCCGATCGAGTTCTGAATGCGATAGCCGTTTGTGGCCCCGCAGTGTGGCACAGAGGCAGCCGTAATCGTGCAGCTCCCGACATCAAGAGGCTCGCCCGAGTCCGCCTCGACGAACTCGACAGAACCCGGCAGAACGTCGAGGTGTACCGGGAAGAGCGGAGGCTTCACGAAGCGTTCGACTTCAGCTGCCAGGGTGCTCCCGGTTTGGGCGGGGCCCACCAGGCGCAGATTGGACCGAGGATCGAGAAGTGGGGTGAAGAACGGGATTCCCTGGACATGGTCCCAGTGGAGGTGAGTCAGCAGCGCGGTGCCAACAAATGCGTTCACTCCCTCGGCTGCCAAATGTTCGCCGTAGTACCGTAGTCCGGTCCCCAGATCGAGCACGATCGGTTCTTCACCATCGGGTTCGATCACCACACAGGCCGTGTTGCCACCAATTTCCCTGGTTGAAGCGCATGAGCAAGGTGTCGATCCTCGCACTCCGTAGAACGAAATGTTCAGCACACTTCAACCTTCCCGCAACTCATCAAACATCTGCGACGGATTGAACGTAGGCCACCAGGACCCCCAATTGGTAGATCATGTGAAGAAGGTCTCACTCCTTGCGGTCCAGATGGCTGCGTAGTGTGACACCTGTCTCGCTGAGCCAAGGGTGTCGATAGTCTCGGAGTGTGGCTGCCTCTTCTTCACTTCAGTCCGGACTCGTCGCCGTGGTGAAACGGGACTGCCCGACCTGCGAGCTGGTGGAACCGGTGTTGCGATCGATTGCCGATTCTGGCATCGCACTGGAGGTGTTCGTGCAAGACGATCCAACGTTCCCCGATCTCGGCGATCTCCAGCCTACCGACGACACCGACCTCGACTTCTCGTTTCACAACGACATCGAAACCGTTCCGACGTTGATCGAGCTTCGCGATGGTGCCGAGGTTCGGCGCATCGTGGGATGGTCACGTACGGCGTGGCGAGACCTCACCGCCAACCGCACACTGGGCGCTGAGCTGCCCGAGAGTCGGCCTGGCTGCGGTTCGCTCTCAGTTGATCCGCTTCGAGTCGACGAGCTCGAGGTTCGATTCAACGGCTCGATCATGAGCAGTCGGCGAGTCACGTTCGCTGCGATGGAAGATGAGTTCGAGGCCTCCTTCGACAGAGGCTGGACCGACGGGCTGCCCGTCGTTCCGCCTACCGAGGTTCGGGTACTTCGCATGTTGAGCGGCACAGACCGAGACCCGGCGGAGATCGTCGCAACCGTTCCGCCAAACTTGGTCGAGGTCACGGTCGAGCAGGTTGCGATCAACGCCGTCATGGCAGGCTGCAAGCCGGAGTACATGCCTGTCGTCCTCGCAGCGGTGGAGGCGGCGTGCACGAGCGAGTTCAATATGCACGGCCTCCTGGCCACCACCTACTTCTCCGGGCCGATCATCGTGGTCAACGGACCGATCGCCGAGCAGATCGGCATGAACGACGACGGAAACGTTTTCGGCCAGGGCAACAGGGCCAACCTAACCATCGGCCGGGCCCTTCAACTGGTGGTTCGCAACCTCGGCGGCGGCGTGCCGGGCAAGATCGACATGGCCATGCAGGGTTCGCCCGGCAAGCTGGGATTCTGTTTCGCAGAACGCGAGCGCGACTCACCGTTCAGTTCGCTGGCCGTTTCACGGGGCCTCTCCCCCGATGACAGCGCCGTGACCCTCTTCGCCGGTGAGGGCCCCACGCCGATTGTTGACCAGATCTCTCGGGAACCGGAGTCGCTGAGCCGTAGCTTCGCCCTGGTTCTGCGGACAACCCATCACCCCAAGTTGGTCATCGGATGGGACGCCATGCTCGTGGTCGGACCCGAACATGGACGGATCTTCAAGAACGCTGGATGGGACCGGGATCGTCTTCAGCGTGAACTGGCCGAACTCCTCATGATCCCGGGCGAAGAACTGGTTCGAGGCGCCGGCTTGATCGACGAAGGACTTCCCGCCGATTTCAAAGACGCCGTTCTACCCAAGTTCAGAGACGGAGGTCTTTCGATCGTGCACGCCGGTGGTGACGCTGGCCTGTTCTCCAGTGTCCTGCCAGGATGGGTGGGCGGGGCCGTAGGGAGCGAACTCGTGACGAAGAAGATCGACCAAGGAGCCACCCAATGACCGTTGTTCTCGATCCGACCGCTGGCCGGATGGCCGAGGGGCTTCAACCCGCGGCTCGCACGTCAACGCTCGCTGGCAAGGTGGTCGCGCTTCTCGACATCAGTAAGCCCAGGGGCGATGTCTTCCTCGACCAGCTCCAGACCGAGCTGGAATCGCGGGGCCTTGAGGTGAAGCGCTACAAGAAGCCCACATTTGCCAAACCCGCTCCTGTCGACCTTCGCCACGAAATCGCCACCACCTGTGACGCGGTGATCGAGGCGCTGGCCGATTGAGGCAGCTGTACGTCGTGCAGTGTGCACGACAGCAGCGATTTCGAACGACGTGGAATACCCTCTGCGTTCGTTGCCTCGTCGGCCTTCGAAAAAGCCGCCGACGTCCAGGGTGAGGCGATCGGGTTTCACCCCGAGCGAGTATTTGTTGAACATCCGATCCAGGACAGAACCGACGATGAGATACGGCTGATCGCCACCAGGGCAACCGACCAGTTGCTCGACTGTCTCACCGGCTGATTCGACCTAGAAGATATCGATCAGCGCTGGCAGGTCTGCAGTCGTCAGAATTCCGATCGGTTTCTGGCTGCGTTTGCCGTCATGGGTGATCACGATGGCGACAAGCCGCGTACCGGCGTCATGAGCCTGATCGAAGAGCCCGAGTGCGTCGGTGAAGGTGGCGTCACGATCCAACAGCCGCCACGCCGCGTGGTCGTCGGCTTCCTCCAGGACCTCGGCGACAGTGGTTGCTTCGGACACACCCGGTTTCCAGGCTGACGCAAGCCATCGAGCCACTGCGGTGGCTGTGAGTAGCCCGTGCAGGCCACCGTCGTCGTACACCGGCAGCTGAGCGAACCCCCGGTCCCTCATCGTCTCGGTTGCCGTCCTCACCGAATCGGAGGGAGCAACCCTGGCGACCTCTCGCTGAAAGTGGCTGGAAAGCTTCGGTGGTGCCGAAAGCACGTTGGCGAGGCGCTCGAACTCGGCGAGCGCTTCGGGCACCGGTTCGGCGATCACCTGACCGCCGCCACGGCGCTCGTGAACGATCGCATTCCGCAAATCGTGCCACTGGAGCAGCTCATCCCGAAACCGACTGACGATTCGATCCCGTTTGCTGAGTTCCTTCACCATGACCGAAAAGGACTTGATGTTCTCGGCGCCCAGCGATCTGCGGAAGTGTTTTTCCAAGTCAGCGTAGAGATCAAGAAATTCCACTGCTCGCTCGCTCACAGCAGAAGCCTACTTCTCGCCACGTCCCGAGGCCGTCGTTCGTCGGCGCTGAGGCGCCTCCTCACTTACCGAGTATTGGCGCTGCGCGCCGAACTCGTGCAGCGAGAACACGGACACAAAGGCCCCACGCCGGAGCAACCCGGAAGGCCGAAGGGCCATGAAGCGAGGCCGCCAGGCCCGAGTGAGAACATGGCCCCCGAGGCCTGAAGGCGAGCGAAGGCCAGAAACCAGGGAATCACAGCGAAAGGTTGTTCAGCAGTTCCTGAATGGTTCGCAGACTGGTTGCAAGCTGTGTGGCGAGCCGACTGAGGTCGGTTTGGGCGACATCCACCTCGATCGGTACGTCCAACTCCACAGGAACCTCAGCGACTACCGGGATCGTTTCCCTGATGGGGACCTCGACGTCGAGCTTGAGTGGCACCTCGACATCGATCGGAACCTCGACATTGACGGGAACCTCGAAGCCGAGGCCGGTGTCCACCTGAATGGTCGTCTCTACGGTTTGGGCCAGTCTGATCGTCTCGTCGACGGGAAAGGTGAAGTCCCGATCGATCGTGATCTCGGTGTTGATCTCGATGGATTCGTCGATGGGGACCTGGAATTCGATCGTGGAGGTTCCGAAACTCTCCAACTCCTGGATCGCCTCTTCGAGCCCATCGTCGATGGTCGGCTGAATCTCGGCCAGCTGGTGTGAGATCTCGAGCACTTGAGCCGACACGATGGCCGACCCGGCAGCACCCTGCTCCGCCCGGGCGAGATCCTCACGGAGGTGTTGAAGGTCGGATTGTGTTGCGACTGTTTCGCGTTCGCTCTCAG
>JBLYYW010000127.1:0-7287 GCA_048550155.1 Acidimicrobiales bacterium
GGAGCACCTCCGAGATCATGGCCGGCCAGGCCGAACCTCCTACGATGGCGGTATGAGCAGACCCGTTCGCAAAGCGGTTATTCCAGCGGCAGGATTCGGCACGCGGTTTCTTCCGTTCACCAAGTCAGTCCCCAAGGAGATGCTGCCGATCCTGGATCGGCCGGTCATCGAGTTCATCGTCGCCGAGGCCGTCGCCGCGGGGATGGAGGACATCCTGATCATCACGTCACGACACAAGAAGGTGATGGAAGACCACTTCGACCGATTCCCCGAACTCGAGGTGGCGTTGTCCGACAAGGGCAAGTCTGAAGAGCTGGAACAGATCCTCGATCTGACCCGCCAGGCAAACATCCATTTCATTCGGCAAGGAGAGGCGCTCGGACTCGGTCATGCGATCGGGATGGCAGAAGCCCACGTTGGCGATGAGCCGTTCGTAGTGCTCCTCGGGGACGACATCATGCACGAACGGGCCGGTGTGTTGACCGGTATGGTCGACGCGTACAACCGCCACGGTTGTTCTGTCGTGGCCCTGATGGAGGTCGACCCCGCCGATATTTCGTCTTACGGTTGTGCTGCAACTGAGCCCCACGAGGACGACCGGCTTTTCGAGGTCACCGGCCTCGTCGAGAAGCCGGCCGCAGAAGTCGCACCGTCGAATCATGCGGTCATGGGGCGCTACCTGTTCACGCCCGCAATATTCGACGAGATCCGTACGACCGGGCCGGGAGTTGGCGGCGAGATTCAGATCACCGACGCCATGGTGTCGCTTCTCGATCACGAGTCGATGCTGGGATTCACATTCTCTGAGGGTCGATACGACACGGGCAAGAAGATCGACTATCTCCGTGCCGTCCTGGACCTCACGCTCGAGCGAGACGACGTCGGTCCAGCGTTCCGTGACCTGCTCGCAGAGGTATGTCGCAGAGAAGGCCTCACATGAGTTTGACCCCTCTGACCGAGGCTCAAGGTCGGGTGATGGATCTGGTGCATACGATGCCGACGGTGTCTGTTCCGATCAGCGAAGCCCGTGGGCTCGTGTTGGCTCAACACGTCGTTTCGGAAGAGAACATTCCCCCCTTTGCCAACACGGGTATGGATGGCTTCGCTGTCCGTGCGGTCGACACTGCGGGCGCAACACCGGAGACGCCGGTGATGCTGCGAATCGCCGGGACGATTGCAGCAGGCGCTGTGGCTCAACGTGCTCTCGGGCCGGGGGAGGCCATGAGGATCATGACGGGGGCACCGATCCCAGATGGAGCCGACGCGGTGGTGATGGTGGAGCTAACCGAGGCCGACGCCGAGGATTCGAAGGTGCTGTGTAAAGCCGAAGTGGCGAGCGGAAACCATGTGAGGCCAGCGGGTGACGATCTGGTCGCCGGGACCGAGGTGTTCACTCCCGGTGTTGTCATCGGTCCGGCCCATATCGGGATGCTGGCAACCCTCGGAGTGACCGAAATCGAAGTGGTGAAAAGGCCTCGGGTCGGTGTCTTCTCTACTGGCGATGAACTCATCACGGGCCCCCAGCCGCTCGGACCCGGTCAGATACGGGATTCGAATCGACCTCAGCTGCTCGCACTCGTCGACGAAGCGGGACTCGAACCGGTTGATCTGGGGTGGCTGCCCGATGATGAGGCGGTCATCGAACGCGCGCTTCGTGCTGGGGCTGAGCACTGCGACGCGCTGCTCACCAGCGGCGGCGTGAGCATGGGTGACTTCGACTTCGTCAAGAGCTTGCTACAACGCATGGGGGAGATGAACTGGATGCAGATCGCGATCAAGCCGGCCAAACCGTTCGCGTTCGGCACGGTGCTGGGGACACCAATTTTCGGGCTTCCCGGTAACCCGGTGAGCTCGGCGGTGAGTTTCGAACTCCTCGCCCGCCCCGCCCTCCTGAAGATGATGGGCTACAAGGACACTGAGCGGCGATCGGTTTGGGCGTTGGCCGATGAGCCGCTGCTACGCCACCGAGACGGCAAGACGCACTTCATTCGAGTGTGGGTGACCGATTCCATCGACGGTGCGCCTCGCATCCGCTCCGCCGGCGGTCAGGGATCTCATCAACTGTCAGGGTTGGCGATGGCGAATGGCCTCGCCGCAATTCCCGATGGCGATGGAGTTCAAACCGGAGACCGCGTCAACGTCCTGCTGCTGCGGTGAACGTCGAAACAATTGGCGCGCAGGCTCAGTCCACCTGACGACGGAACGGACCTGATTTGCCGCCGGTCTTCTCCCACAGTGCGATCTCGCCGATGACCATCGTCTTGTCGGCAGATTTGCACATGTCATAGATGGTGAGCGCGGCGACCGAACAGGCCGTCAGCGCCTCCATCTCCACCCCGGTTCGGTCGACGGTGTCGACGGTGGCCTCGACCTCGATGTAATCGTCGCCCAGCTCGAAGTTGACAACCACCGAACCGATCATCAATTGGTGACACAACGGGAGAAGATCCGGTGTGCGTTTGGCAGCTTGAATTCCCGCACTCCTTGCAACGGCGAGCACGTCGCCCTTTGCAACTGCGCCCCGGGCGACCAGTGTGGTCGTTTCGGGCTCCATCGTCACGCGGCCGCGTGCGGTGGCTCGACGATGGGTGGGTTCCTTGGGAGTGACGTCGACCATGCGGGCCCGGCCCAGCGGATCGAGGTGGGTCAGCTCTCGTTCAGACATGGGATTAGGGTAGTGCTCGGCGCTCCGGTGCGACCTCTACCCGCCAAGTTGGCTCATGGATTTCGTCGGGCGAATGAAGTGAACCTGGTTGATGGCGTGACCTGCCCACTTCTTGTGCACTTCGCCCCGAATTGCATCGAGGATCTCCTCGTCCGTCGCTCCCTCTCGCAACAGTGGCCGCAGGTCGGTGTGCCCGAGCGCGAACAGGCAGTTTCGCAGCTGCCCGTCGGCGGTGAGTCGCATACGATCACACGCTTCGCAGAACGGCTCTGTGACACTTGCGATCACACCGAACTCTCCAGCACCGTCAGCGAATCTGAAACGTTCCGCCGGGGATGAGCCGCGGGAGATCGGTGCGAAGTCGAAGTCGGCAGCAGCGATCTCGAGGATCTCCTTGGCCGTCACGACACGTTCGTTCGACCACTGTCCTTGCGCGTCCAATGGCATGAACTCGATGAAACGGACGGTGACGCCGTTGTCTCTCCCGAAACGGAGGAAGTCGAGGATTTCGTCGTCGTTGATTCCCCTCATCGGAACGACATTGAGCTTCACGGGTTCGAAACCGGCGGAGCGCGCAGCCTGAATCCCGTCCAGCACACGATCGAGTTCGTTTCGTTTGGTCAGCGCCAGGAACCGATCGTGGTGGAGGGTGTCGATGCTGATGTTGATCCTCTTCAGCCCTGCGGCTCTCAGATCGTTCGCCACAAGCGCCAACGTGGCCCCGTTGGTCGTCATCGACAGCTCGACACCGAGCGCAGCGAGACGGGCCACGAGCAGAGGTAGGCGGGCTCGCACCGTCGGTTCACCACCGGTCAAGCGGATCGACTTCACGCCGGCATGGTGTACCAGGATCGAGGCGACACGTTCGATCTCCTCGTACGAGAGAATGCCTCCCCGCTCCAGCCATTCCATCCCCTCTTCGGGCATGCAGTAGGCACATCGGAAGTTACACCGGTCGGTCACCGAAATTCGCAGGTCGGTGTGCACGCGCCCGAAGGTGTCGATCAAGCCTTGAGCCATCGGCCCACCGTACAACCGACCGGAGTCCGGGCCAATGTCGGGTGATGCCAACAGATCCCCCGGTCGGTCGACTAATAATAGGCAGAGGTACCCATCACACCGAAGAAAGCACCGTCTCAATGCCCCTGCCCCTTTGGCAAATGCTCATTCTCGCCGCCGTCTGCAGCCTCTGGATCGCGTGGCTCGTGGTTCCGTTTGTTCGTTCCCTTCGTACCCGCGAGCACGATTCGATCGGATCGTTCCGCCAACAGCTCACTGCGATGGGCCGAGCGCCCGAAGAGGTCGCCTACGAGCGTGCCAGCGGAGGACAGCTCGCCACCAGCCCGGCCAAGTGGCGGGCCCAGTCGGTCCACAGCCGCCGTCGCCAGATCTTCCTTGCGTTGTGCATGTCGGTGGTCGTATCCCTGGTTGCTGCGATCATCGGTGGCGGCATCTTCGTTGGCCTGCATCTCACCATGGACGTGTTGCTGGCAACATTTGTCGCATTCGCCAACCGCGCCGGCGCCCGAGAGGTCGAACGTCGCGAGACCGTGATTTATCTCGACGATTATGAGCGGGACGACGAGGATTCCCCCTTCGAGTACGTCGAGGACGACGAACTTCTGGTCAACTACGGGTAAGCTCACAATCCCATTTCTTGGGGGTGTAGCTCAGTTGGTAGAGCGCCTCGGTCGCATCGAGGAGGCCAGGGGTTCAATTCCCCTCACCTCCACGTAGTTCGCTCCGGCGTGGCCGTTCGGGCGCAACTCTAGGCAGGGTCCTCGGTCCAGGAGATCTGGGCACCTTGGCTCGGGGTTGCTCTGGTCCACCACGTCTCGACGTTTGGGTTTGCCCCGGGTTCGGCGAACGCCACGATTGAGCCTCCGAATCCACCGCCGGTCAGACGGGCGGCAAGAATCCCTGGCTGTGCAACGAGGTGGGTCACGAGGTCCTCAACGACGGGGGTCGAGGCCTCGAAGTTGTCGGCGTAGCTGCGGTGTCCCTCGGTGAGGATCTCTGCCGCTCCGACGATGTCGTTCGCAGCGAAGGCGTCGGCCATCATCCGCACCCGCTGGTTGTCGCCGACGACATGCCTGGCCCGCTTCTTCATCGTGGGGTCGGTCAGGGTTTCGACGTCATCCAGGGCGGCGAGGCGAAGCGGTCCGATTTCCTTCTCAGCGGCGAAGCATGCTTCGCGCCTCGCGCTGTACTCGGAGGCAGCGATCTCCCGTTCTTGCCCGGAATGTACGATGAGGATCTCGAGCCGTGCGGGTACGACGACCGGATCGATCCTCAGATCATGGCAGTCGATCAGCAACGCCGATCCCTCGACACCGCACAGGCTCGAAAGCTGGTCCATCAGTCCGATCTGCACCCCGGTTGCATCCTGTTCGGACTCCCTTGCCATTTTGGCGAGTTCGCGACGGTCGCCGTCGCCCGCCAGCGCCAGCAACGCGGCGCACGTGAGCGCGCTCGAGGTTGACAATCCAGTGCCGCCGGCGGGGAGATTGGATTCGATGTCGACGTCGAATCCCCGGTTGGCTCCGGCTCGCATGGCTGCTGCTGCCAAGTAGCGGCCCCAGGTCGTCACCTCGCGAGGATCTACTGGAAGAGTGATGTGGACATCGTCGGACTGGTTCGATGAGCGTGCGTGGATCTCACCTTCGGTGAGGCGGCCGGTGATGGTGATACCGAGGTTCAACGCCATCGGGAAGACCAGACCGCCGGTGTAGTCAGTGTGTTCGCCAATGATGTTCACCCTGCCGGGTGCGTACGAGGTGAATGTCTGGCTCATGCGAAAAACTGCTCGGCGGTGGCCCACATCTCGGGACTCACGAACTTCAGCTCGGCGACAGCGTCGGAGATCTGCACCCGGGTGATCTGATCTGATTGCAGGGCCACCATCTGACCGAAGGCCCCGTCGTGCACCGCGTCGATCGCTTCGATTCCGAAACGAGTCGACAGCACGCGGTCATGGGCGGTGGGTGTTCCGCCCCGTTGCACATGGCCGAGAATGGTGACCCGGGTTTCGAAACCGGTGCGACACTCGATCTCTCTCGCTACCCGGTTGCCAATGCCGCCGAGACGGATGTGGCCATACTCATCGAATTCGTCGGGCTTGACCTCCAGGGTCCCGACCTTGGGTTTCGCCCCCTCGGCCACAACCACGATCGATGCTTTTTGTCCCCGTTCGTGTCGTCGGGCGAGCGATGCGCAGACTTCGTCGATGTCGAAGGGATACTCGGGAATGAGGGTCAGCGTAGCCCCGCCGGCCACACCGGCCCAGGTGGCGATGTGTCCCACGTGGCGTCCCATGACCTCTGCCACCAGCACACGGTTGTGGCTTTCGGCGGTGGTGTGCAGCCGATCGATTGCCTCGGTGGCGATCTGGACTGCGGTGTCGAAGCCAAAGGTGCGCTCGGTTCCCCCGATGTCGTTGTCGATGGTCTTTGGGACCCCTACAACCGGGATCGCCTCCCTGAACAGCTCGGCTGAGCACGACAGCGTTCCTTCACCACCGATGGCGATGATTGCATCCAATCCGAGGTCGGCGATGGTCTTCTTCACCCGGTCAACACCGTCGGGGAACATATACGGGTTGATCCTGCTGGTTCCGAGTATGGTTCCGCCCCGCGACAGCGTGCCACGCATGTGGTTGACACTGAGTTCGCGGAAGTCGCCGTCGATCACCCCGCGCCACCCGTCGGCAAAGCCGACCATGCTGTCGCCGTAGTGCCTCTCGCCCTTGCGAACAATGGCCCGAATCACTGCGTTGAGGCCTGGGCAATCGCCGCCGCCGGTGAGAATTCCTACCTTCATGGGCAACAATCTACGGCTCAATCGATCGGGAAACTGGTTCCCCGTGATTCATCGATGTCTACTGGTCGACCGAATCCTCTTCGCCCTCGGCAGGTGAGTCGGTGGCACCGTCGACGGTGTCCTCGAGCGAGACGTCGGCGAGCTCGCCGGCCTCGCAGTCGTTGTAATTGGCCCTGGTGGCCCGTTCACCGATTGTTTCGGCATCGATGCCCGAGAGGGGGATTGGTCCGGTTGTGTCTCGGAGTTCAACCGCGTCGACCGTGTCGAACTGTGTCATCGTGCAAACGATCACCTGGGTCGCAAGACGGTTGTTGGTGTTCTCGCGGAACTGGGCTTCATCGGACACCGTGATCGAAAGCAGTCCGCCGATTGGCTGACCAGCAATCGGGTTGAGAGATTCTGACAGTCGGGCTCGTACGGGTAGAAGTTCCGATTCTGCCTCGGTCGGGCCGGCGACGAGGAGTTCCAGAGCCTCCTGGATCCCGGGACGTTGCTCCCTTGACCGGGTGACCCGCCACAGCGAGTCGTCTTCCTCAGCGAGGAAGTAGAGGTCGAGTTCGAACTGTCCGTCCAGTTCGGGTGGTGGCTCCGTGGTTGTGCTCGTCGGACCGAGAAGTCCGTAGGGGACCTCGAGAATCGGTTCTGCGGCCTTCTCCTGCGGCGACACACACCCAGCCAGGAACACCCCAATCAGGACCAGAACGGCGCGAGCTTGGAGCGACCGGAGGAGGCGCCCTGGCGCCGACGATGCGAGCGGAATCATCTTACAATGCCAGCTCTTCCAGTTCGCCGGTCATGTCCAC
>JBLYYW010000128.1:0-8670 GCA_048550155.1 Acidimicrobiales bacterium
AGTCCCCCGGGGCAGGCCCTGTGATCGCCCAACTGACGCCGAGGTCTTCGAGCAGGCGGTACGGCAGCTCGTCGGTCGGACGGACAATCACGTCGAATCCGTCGAGAGACCCTCGCTCCTGGGCAACGAGATCCAGCATCGCCCGGAGATCGGTTTCGGTCACCTCGATCGGGTAGAGGCCGTCGTAGCGAGCGGCTCGCAGTACCGGCTTGCGTGCCGACCCACGTGCCGCGAACCACATCGGAATCCGAGGCTGCTGTACCGGGCGGGGCAACACGGTCACCCGGTCGGCGATGAAGTGCACTCCGTGGAAGTCGACTTCTTCACCGGACCACATCTGGCACAACAGTTCGGCGCCTTCATCGAGACGGGCTCCACGCTCGCGGGCGTCGACCACCTCACCGAATGCGCTCAGCTCGCGGGTCGTGTCCACCCCCAGGCCAAGTCCGAGCGTGAGTCGTCCACCGGACAGGTGATCGAGTGTGGTGCACTCGCGGGCCAGCTTGATGGGGCGGCGGCGCGTGATCGGCGTGACCATGGGTCCAAGCCGAATGCGTTTGGTCGCTGTGGCCATCGCTGCCATTGCGACCCACGGGTCGGCTGTCTCCTGCGGATCGTCGGGCCGTCGGAGCACGTGGTCCCACAAGAACACTGCGTCCCACCCAGCTTGTTCAGACACCACCGAGAGTTCCACCAGCGCAGAGGGATCGGCGAGATCGCCATACGGTGGGATCGTCAAGGCGTGGCGCATGCCGACAGTCTCGCCGATGGTGCACAACGAGACCAGTGACCGCAGCCGGGAGGCGGCGATTGCGTGACGACCCCCGGCGCTGCGGTCCGTTGAGCGTTCCCCAGCCATAGATTTGAACGGTGGCGAGAACACATCGCGAGACCGAGACGGTCACGGCGCCATGCCGACTGGAACTGGCGGGCCGGTGAGGCACTCACTCCGCTGCCGGGGATCTCTATGAGATGGCCCCAATCGACGTATCGGCGAGTCGGAGCTGCCTTGTTGGTCCTATCGCTCGTGGTACTTCTTGTCGCCCGAACTCGAAACTCTGCGGCACCTCCCGTTGCAGTTGCGGTAGAAAACCCGAGCGGCGGCGCTGCTGCAGCCGCTACGACACGAGTGGCCACCGGGTTGCAGAATCCACGAGGCGTTGCGGTGCTGCCGGATGGTCGGTTGGTGGTCGTCGAAGCCGGAAACGGGCTTGAAACTGCTGACGCCGCATTGCAGACAGGTCGAGTCAGCGTATTCGAAGACCTGAATGGCGATGGCGACTATGACGACCCCGGCGAGATTGAGCCGATTGTCTCCGGACTTCCCAGCTACAACACGCTGACACAATTTGGTACTGGCCAGGATGAAGTTGGTGGTGTCGGAGACATCGTTTCGCTGGGCGACGGGCGGATGTTCCTCACTCGTGATGATCCATCGGAGGGTTATCTGGCCGATGGCAGCCCCGCAGGAATCAATGTCGTCGACTTCAGCCTCGAGTCCGGTCTGGGCCGCAACCTGATTGTCCGCAACGCGACAATGAACGCACTCGCCTACGATCATGCGGCCGAGATTCTCTACGTTGTCGAGAGCGGGGCGAATCGGCTGATCGCCGTCACCCTAGACGGGACAATCCGCTCCGTCGCAGATTTCCCGCTTCTCGAACAGGGCCAACAAGCGGTCCCTGCCGGGGTCGCACTCGACCCAACAACAGGCGATGTTCTGGTGGCGTTGTTCTCTGGCCAGATCGGCGACTACTTCGGAAGCGTCCTCTCGTTTTGGCCAGGCTCAGCCAAAATCGTGCGCGTCGATCCGACGACCGGGCAGCAAACAGACGCAATCACTGGTTTGACAACTGCGGTCGATGTCGCGGTCGACGACGTGGGAAATGTCTTTGTGGTCGAGTTGACGAGCGTTTGGCCTTCCGCACGGATGCCGCGGGACTTCGATCTTTTCGACCCGGATGCGGCGCCGGATCCCGGAGGCTATACCCGCTTCGCTGGAAGTGTGACCCTGTATCCAGCCGACGATGGTGACCCAGTGGTGCTGGCGAATCGGCTCGATCTTCCGACGAATATCACCTACGCCGACGGTGCCCTCTACGTCTCGGTCGGGCAAGGCACACCGGGTCGCGCAATCATCGGCCCAGCGGGATCGACCGTTATCACGGGCGAGCTTCATCGCATCGACTTCGGGTAGACCCCGGTGTTGGGGCGAGTCGAGCGGTGTTCGATCATCCCTGTGAGCGAGGTCAACTGTCCGGCATCCAGGTTTCTTGCACGTGGACCCACCTGAGGCCATTGGGGGCATCCGCGTCTGACACGAAGAGGGCTGTTGATTGCCGCCCATTCATCTTGTCGGGTGTATGTTGCCATTCCTCGTAGCTGACCAGCAGACCCTCGGCCCCCGACCATCTGACGATGGGATTCCGGATCTCGATCGACAGCTCGACTGCGCCGTGAGCCTTCTTCAGTCCGGCGATCAGATCGGCCCGCTCAACCGTTTCCCCGCTCGGCGGGATCATGGTGAAGTCCTTGGCGAGGACCCGTTCCACCCGGTCCAGGCTGCCGCTCTCACCGTTGAACCACCGTTCGAACTCAACGTGCAGCGCCTCGATCTCGGTGATGGCCGCGGAGCGGAGGTCGTCCATGAATCGACCCTACCCGGCAGCCTCAGCGGCGAGGTTGAACGGTCCGGCGGCGAGCACCCATCCGAGCCGGTCGTCCTGTTCGAACCGCCACCATCGGCCGAGCCGGTCGAGGCGAAGCTGAACCGATCCGGCCTGGAGAGCATTGGCGTTCTTCCTCGCCTTTGGTCCGAGCACGACCTTGGCGGGGGCGAGCTGACCCGAGGATGCCGCCCACGATTCAGTAGCAACCCCCACGCCGTCATGACCCCCGACGGTCCAGGCGCGGGCGCCAGCCTCGAGCTCCACTTCGGAACCTTCGAAAAACCCACTCAGCCGCGAGAGACTCAGGTTTCGCTGAAGCCGGTTGGCGGCTCGTCGCATGAGATCGGCCTCGACGGTGCCGCCAAGTCCGGCGGTGCCGTCGCCGCCCAGCAGAGCGAGGGCCCGTTGGGCGGCATCGGTGGCCAGTCGTTCGAGTGCTCGAGTGTCGAGCCCTGAATCAGCGGGGGCAGGGACCCGCAACGGGTTTACCGAGCCGGTGCTGGCCGGCAACGGTCGCCCGCTGGGGAGGGGTCGAACCGTTCGCCCGAATTCGGTCGGGGGATCGACGGTGTCGTCGACCGGGGCCAGCTCGGCGTCGAGATCGTGACCGGCGATCAAAGCCCGTCGGCGGCGGACTTCTTCGACGATGGTGGCACGGTCCCGTCCTCGAACGAAGAACAAGACGAAGGGATCTTCGTCGATGAGATCGCAGGTGGAGTAACACAATGCCGCTGCGTGTTTGCACGGATCACCCCAGTCCGGGCAGGAACAATTGGGCCGCAGATCTCCCGGGATCGGCAACAGCGGGGCTCCGGCTTCTTCGGCGTGGAGGGCCAGCCCGTGAGGCATCGCTCCCGACAGCAACTCGGCCGAATAGCGAGCCTTGGCAACGATGAGCTCGATCAGCATCTCCCACTGATCGTCGGTGAGGATCTTGACCCCGAGAGAGGTTCGATAGGTCTCGGTGCCCCACACCAGCGCCGATACTGACCCAGGCGACACGATGACGTCTTGAACCCGATCCTGACGGGCGTAGGTCCGACCGCGGGACAGCCGGCCGGCGTCAGCGAACCGGGAGGTTTCGAGGCTTCGCAGCCACGCCTTGCCCCACCACGAAGAACCGAAGTGCCTGGCCATCAGTCGAACCCGTCCAGTGTGTCGTCGCCCGCAGCTTCATCGAGTTCGATGAGATCGGCGAGTTCGTCGTTCGACAGCTGGCCGATCCAGCCCTCTCCCCCGGCTAGCACGCTCTCGGCTAGTTCACGCTTTTGGTGAAGCATCACGGCGATCCGGTCCTCCACGGTTCCGGCGGTGACCAGGCGGTGCACGTTCACGTTCTTGTCTTGCCCGATCCGGTAGGCACGATCGGTCGCTTGATCCTCCACCGCCGGGTTCCACCATCGGTCGTAGTGGATCACGTGGCTGGCCGCGGTGAGGTTCAGACCCGTGCCACCGGCCTTCAACGACAGGATCAGGGTCGGCAGCTCGCCGGACTGGAAGCGTTCCACCAGATCCTGGCGTTCGTTCACCGAGCAGCCGCCGTGGAGGAAGCCGGTCTCGAATCCAAGTGAGCTGCAATAGTCTCCGATGAGATTTCCCATGTGGACGTACTGGGTGAAGACCAGGGTTCCCTCGCCCGAGTCTGATGCCGCGGTCAGCAACTCGATCAGGGCGTCGAGCTTGCCGGATCGATTGGCGAGAGGTTCGGTTTCGCCCAGGTAGTTGGCCGGATGGTTGGTGATCTGCTTGAGACCGGTCAGCATCTTGAGCACCATCCCCTGGCGGGAGATCTCGTCGCTGGCGGATCGCAGGTCTTCAAGCGCTTGATCAGCCACAGCTTTGTAGAGGGTGATCTGTTCTTTCGACAGTGACACCACCACATCCCGTTCCAGCTTGTCGGGTAGCTCGGGAGCGATTCCCGGATCGGTTTTGCGTCGCCGCAGGAGCAGCGGCGCCATGCGATGTTTGAGACGAAGCCGAGCGCTTTCACTGCTGTCCCGCTCGATCGGTGTGGAGTACGCACGTCGGAAGTCGCTCATTGTCCCGAGATAGCCGGGCATCACCCACGAGGTGATGCTCCAGAGTTCGAGGAGTTTGTTCTCCACCGGCGTGCCGGTCAGCGCAACCCGCACCTTTCCGCCCAGCAGCGCCATTGCTTTGGCGGTCCTGCTCTTGGGGTTCTTGAACGCCTGGGCCTCGTCGGCGACCACGAGCTTCCACGGCCTCTCACCCAGCGCCTCACCATCGGACCGGACCACCCCGTAGGTGGTGAGCACGATCGTGTTGGGGTCGATGTCGTCGGGGAGGTGACGGGTGGATCCGTGATAGCGAACCACCTTGGCAGAGGGCACGAACTGAGCGGCCTCCCGTTCCCAATTGGTGATGAGCGATGTGGGGCAGACGACCAGCGTTGGCCCTTCGACCTCGGCGTGGAGGGCGAGGATCTGGATGGTCTTGCCGAGGCCCATGTCGTCGGCCAGTACTCCCCCGGTGCCCAGTCGCACAATGGACTGCAGCCACCCGAGACCGACCTTCTGGTAGTGGCGCAGCGATGCGGTGAGGCCGTCCGGTTCTTCGACCGGTTGGGGGTCGCTGAGGGCCTTGAAGTCGGCGGCGGCGTCGGCAACGAGGCCCTTGAGGGTGAACGACGCAATCCCCTCTTCTGCGAACAACAAAGCGTCGTCGGTGTCGAGATCCTCGGTTGCTGCCGCCGCGAGGATGTCGACCATGGTTGGGATCGGCGGTGGTTCGGCCAGCCGGCGTCGCTGCCGCTCATCGAGCACGACCCACTGGCCACGAAGCTTGACCACCGGCCGTTTGGCGTTGGCGAGAGATTCGAGTTCGGCCCGGGACAGGGTGATGCCGTTGAGGACCACTTCCCATTCCACGTCGAGAAGCGATTCGAGACCGAGCACAGGGGGAAGATCGCCCGGTGGTGCGGCGGCCGAGACCCGAGGACGTTGTTCGATCTGAGCAGCGTCGACTTGACCCGAGAATCGCACCTCGATGCCGGCGTTCTGGAGATCGTCGACGACATCGAGGAAACCGGGAACGTCGTCGGCGTACAGCACAACGCTGCTGGGGGCCGCTTCATCCATGGCGCGGTTCAGTTCAGGGCAGATCAGCGAGGCATGCCGCAGCCCGATCAGGAACTCACTTTCGGCTTCGGGGCCGAGGAGCGCAAGTACATCACCCGGTGAGCGCCATAGGTCTTCGGCCGCAACAATAATGGACGGGTCGCTGGAACTTCGAAGCGACAGATCCAGCAGCCATGCGGCTTCCGGGTCGGTTTCGTCGGTGGGCGGCACAACGGTGACCAACAGGCGACTGCTGGCGGCGAAGGGCTGGGCCAGTTCGGTCAGCCACGGGCGAAGGTGGGGTACTCGCATGCCGTCGACGTCGGCGAATGCGGGGTTCCCCGACACCGTCGCCGCCGCGGGGGTTCGTACCAGCGTGTCGGCGACGGCGTCGAGCAGCTTGGAGATCACGGCGGAGCCACCGGCGATCCGTGGGGTGTCGTGGCGGTCGGACTGGACAAGTACGCAGTGGGCCGCGGCGGGAAGGGCGTCGACGATTCGGTCGAGGTACTGGGCGTCAGCGGGGTTGATGGGACCCACCCGCCAGGTGTCCCACCCGTCGGGCGTGATCCACGGGAGAAGTTGACCTCGGGAGATCAGATCCAGACCGAAGCGGACCACCATCGCCAAGGCATGGAATGACTGATGGAGTTCGGCCGACCGGGGAAGCGCTGTCAGGAACTCGATGGCCTGGGGCATCTCCAAGATCCGGGCCCCCACGGTGTGGGTCTGCCCGTCACCGAGCGCAACTTCGATCGGTTCAAGGCTTTGGTCGAACAGGCCGTCGATCGTGTCGGGTTCCCACACGGCCACCCGGGACCGGCGGGGTCGGTCGTGCGGTAAGAACGTGGCCCAGTGGTGTGGCTCGAACTCCACCGGATCAGACTTCATCGATCAGACAATGACGGGTTCCGCTGGCGCCATTTCGATCGACCGATCTGACTGCGCAAGGAGCCGCCTCACAAAGATGACACCGACCAGAATCACCGCACCGTAGCCGGGAAATAGGACCCTGGGTCCGTAGAGGTCGTACACCACCGGGCCGAGCAGCGCCGCCACGCCGGCAACGATCGCGCCGCCCGCTTCGAGCAAGGCTTGGCCAGCTGCCGCTTGAGCCGCACCGGTTTCGCGCACTGTGATGACCTGAGAGGCGGGGAACGAGAACGACTCGATCGAGGAATGGATGGCTCCGACAATCGCAAAGCCGATCAGGCTGGGAAAGAGGCCGTACCCAGCGATCGCAAATGCCACCGCCACAATTGCGATGAGGAAGATCTTCCGCGGATTGGATCGCTCGACGAACGTGCCGGCCGGACTGGGGAGAACGACCAACGGGATTCCGATCACGAGCAGGAGTAGTCCGACTTGGTTGTTGGACGCTCCGAGATCCTCGAGGTAGATGTCGATCACGGCATCGAAGAGCCCAACGCCACCCAGGAGGAGCGTGTAGCCGAGAATCGCACCCCGCAAGCCGGGTTGTTCAACCAGACGGGCGACCGAGGAGAGGGTCATTCGTGAGGTTGCGACCGGTGTGCTCCACGCCCATCCCACCAGCGGCACAGCGGTGATCACTATCGCGACGCCAAAGACAACGAACACTGTGGCGAAGCCGAAACGCTCCAGTTGTGCAGCCAGCGGAGGTCCAAGGATGAATCCGGCCACCGATGCACTGAGGAGGGCACCGAGCTTCTGGCCGGCTCCGTCGACATCGTGCCCGATGACTGCCTTCTTCACTGCGATTGCGCCCATCGCTGCGGCAGCCCCCAGAAGACCCCGTGACAACACGAACTGCCACAGTGTGTCTCCGAAACCGAACATGAGATTTCCGATCACCGCCAGACACGTTGACCCGACGATGAGCAGTCCGCTGTAGCCGCGGTCGGCGAGTGGTGACACCAGAAACGTCGCCGGGAGAGTTGTGAAGAAGCCCATAGCCGCCACCAATCCGATACCCCACTCGGGGAGCCCGTGGGTGTCGCGGATATCGGACAGGAAGACGAAGACGCCACCGATGCTGGCGACCAGAAAGAACTGATATGCGTACGCCAGTCGATGCATCAGCCCATTGTCGCCCGCGGGTGTGACACTTGCGCGCTGATTTTCCTGACGCCGACCATCTGTCAGCTCCAGGCAACATTGCACCGAAATTTCAGCTGGTGGCGACAACCACTGTCGTTGGGTTCAGGTGGTGAGCGCGACAGTCCCGTGATTGAGGAGGTTGTCATGGGTCGTGAACCTGCGCCGTGGTCGGTGAAGCATGAGGTGTTGCGGGCGGTTGTTCGTGGTGCGACTTATCGGGAGGCTGGTCTTGTGGTTGGGAAGACAGAACGGACTGTGCATCGGTGGGTGCATGAGCATGGTCGTATGCCCCAGCGTGAACGAAGCCCCCGGAAATCGTCGTTGACCATCGAGGAGCGTGAGCAGATCATGATCGGTATCGCTGGTGGCGAGTCCGATTGTGCGATCGCTGGCAAGATTGGTCGTCATCGTGGAACGGTGGGCCGTGAAATCAGGCGCAACGGGGGCCGGGAGTTGTATCGGGCCTACGCGGCTCAGGCCAATGCTGAGGATCGGGCCAGACGGCCCCGGGAATCGTGGTGGGTGACCCGGCCTGAGTTGTTCGAGATGGTGTTTGATCTGATGAAGACATTCGGCTGGTCTGCTGAACAGGTGTCGGGGTGGTTGCGGAAAGCGTTCTCTGATGATTCGACTAGATGGGTGTCCCACGAATCGATCTACCAAGCCCTTTTTGTTCAGGCCAAGGCCGGTTTGAAGAACGAGATAGCCGCCATGATGCGCTCAGGCAGGACCCGCCGCCGACCCCGCACCGCCAAAGCGAGGGAGAACGGGTTCGTGGCTGGCATGGTCAACATCTCTGGGCGCCCTGCTGAGGCCGAGGACCGGGCAGTGCCCGGCCACTGGGA
>JBLYYW010000129.1:0-4183 GCA_048550155.1 Acidimicrobiales bacterium
ACCAGTTCGGCGACTTCCTCGAAGTCCGACGCTGGAGTCAAGTCAATCCCGAGCCAACCGGATGGGCCAAGGTAGGCGGGGATGAAGTGGCGAGGGTCATTGAGCAGTGCAAGTCGTTCATCCGGATCGAGCAGCACCATTATCGACTGAGGATGCTCGACCCAGTCTCCGGCACCACGCCGTACCGATCCGCCGTAGTAGGCGAACACCTTCTTGGTGAAGAACGCGGGGCGACCGTGGGATACCTTCTCGTCCGCCCCAGGGAAACCAAGGGCGATCTCGCGAATGAGACCCAAAAGCGGGTCATCGCGATCGAACATCTCGGGATGGGCCATAGCTGGAGCCTACCGGCAGGCTCCAGCCTCGGAGCACCGGGCAGCCACCTCTTCATTCGAGGACGAAGATGCTGCGTCGCTGTCGATCCTTTGGCTTGTGTTCCAGAGCCAGAATCACAAGTCCTGGGTATTTCTCGACCAGCTTCAGTAGATAGTTGGTCTCCAGGTTTGCGTGGCGATCGTGTCGGGCTTTGGCCCTGGTCCGCTTGCCAAAGAGAACGTCGGCCTCGTCGAAGAACAGGATCGCCTCTGCCTTCTCCGCCTCTGCGAAGAGCCGACCGAGATTCTTCTCGGTTTCTCCTATGTACTTGGAAACGACCTGGCTGAGGTCGACGCGATACAGGGGGTGCTGGACCGCGCTCGCCAAGGCGGTGGCGGTAGCAGTCTTGTCGGTGGGAGTACCTCCGACGAACAGAAGCTGTGTGTGCTCTCCCTTCTTCGCTTTCCGAGCCGCTTGCACCATCGGAGATGGCGCGCTCGCGGGTGTGTTGGCCGATGCCGAGGTGCTCTGCTCGATACGCAGGATCACAAACTCAGCCGGTCGCAACGGTGCAAACCCGACTTCCATGATCAGCCGTCCCGCATCGATGTCCGCCTGTGTCATGGTGTCCCGACCGCAGCGGACGAAGTACGCAGCCTCGGGCTTGGGCCCGACGAGTGCACCATCTCGCCAAAGGTCTTGGAGGAAGCGATCGACCACGGCGCGAATGCTCGTCCAGAGGGGTTCGTCGTTAGGTTCGAACACGACCCAGCGCGTGCCTCGCACTATCGACTCCTCGATCAGCAGCGTCAGGCGTCGTGTCGGGACGTATCTCCACTCGGGATCGGACGAGAGGGTGCGAGCTCCCCAGACTGTGGGTTTGCCATCCACGGTCCGAATCGGGTTGATTCCTGCCGTTGCTAGTTCGTCTCCGGTGACCTCGACGGCGGGCCCTGAGATGCCGTTGACGGTGGCCTCGACTCCGGCAGGCGCCTTCCACACGCCTCGTTGTCGGTCGGTTCGCACGTATATGCCCGCCACCGCGCCGCCGGCAGTGATTGCCGTCTCGCCGGACAGGAGTTGCGGGTAGTACAGCGCTGAGTTGCTCGACCGTACCGCGGGGTTTGCCTCGAGCCAATGTGCAAGGTCCGCGACGTCGGTGAACACTGGCGGGTCAAGGACATAGAAAGCGCGAGTCCGCTCCGCCCACGCTTGTGCGGCGCCGATCGTAGAGAGAGCATCACGGCCGCTTGATGTGTCTGGAACCACGAGCAGCCGGATCGATGCGGGCAAAGACGAGAGCGCGTCCTCGATCGAACCACCGGTCCGCACGACGAGGGGGGAGTGTCCGCGGTTCTCGAAGAACAGGCCCAGCGATTGCCCTGTCGCAGTGTCTGTCGCGCCCACGCCAAACACCTCATCCAGCTGCTCGGGTGCCGCGATGGTTTGAGGCTGTTCGACCGGGCCTGCGGGTAGCGCTCCGACGAAAGCGGTCCCGGTGGTCTCGAGACGCTGAATGCCGCTCCGAAACGACACTTCTTCGACATACACGCCGGGGATTGTGATGGTGGGCATACGTGGTCCTCCTGTCGCCACACCCTACGCGGCGGACGACCGAGGTGAGCCTACGAGTGTCGATATCGAGTGCGGCCAGATTTCGACAACCCAGGCTTGTCCCAGATTCGTGTAAACGTTGGTCATGCCGTGAATCAGCGGCCTGGCGGAACGTGCTAGTCCTGATGCTGACTGTCAGGCGTTCGCTAGCAGCCGTAAGAAGCACGGTCGGTCGGACACAAGAGAGCCTGTTGAGCCGACGCGGGCGACGCACCTAGGCGCCACCGCAGGTCTCTGCCAGGAGCCGCTCGTTGCCGACGATGGGTCTTCTTGGTGACGGTGCTCGAACAAGGTGCGGTCGAGCTGTGGCATCGTCAGTTGTTCGACGGTGGTGAGCAGATCCGGGAGCTCCGTGCGCTGAGCATCTGCGCTCGGATGGCCATACGCCGTGCCTCCTTTCGGATCAGTCGGCGTGTCGTTATCGCGTGGTGGCCCATTGCAGGACGCGGAGGGCACGCAGCGTGTTCCACCGGCTCGGCGTTCCTGCGGGCTCCTCGACGTGGAAGTGGACCCGGCCGGGGTGGATGGCGTCGAGAAGCCACCGGCCGTCGGGGTGTCGTTTGGATCGGACGATGTCGACAGCCTCGGCCATCCGTGGATCAACGTCGGCTCCTGACTTGCGGAAGTAGTCGAGGGCTCGCAGCACGTCGTAGTGCCAGTAGTAGGGGAAGGCGAAGTCCAAGTACGTCGAATCAATGACCTCGCCGGTGCCCATACGGCGGAACAGCCCGCGGTCGAGCAGATATTCCTCACCGCCACGGCGAGCGTCGGCGACTGCGGTGGATTCGCCGGTGGCTCGCTCGAATTCGAGAAGGCCATCGAGCACGTTGATTGTGGTGTCGACCGAGGAGCGGACCGAACCGTTCTCGACCTCGCAGTTCCAGCCACCATCCTGTAGACGCTCTTCGAGGATCCGCTCAACGATCGGGCTGACATCGACGCCGAAGTAGGCGCCACTCTCGATGGTGCGACCGTTGATGCAGGGTTCAACCTCGCCGTCGAAGTAGCGCTGCCCGGCGTGCTCCCACCGGCAGTGCTCCGCTACGAGTGGGATCGCACGACGTGCGGACTCTGCTGCCGGGTCGAGCCCCATGATCTGCAGGGTCTGGAGGGTGTGCATGGTGGCCGTCCACGGCTGACCCGGTTCGCCACCGCGGTATTCCGCGGGGAAACAAGCGCCACCATCCCAGAGTCCGTCGGTGCCCTGAGCGGCGAGAAGACGGGCTCCCCAACCTTCATGCTCGACCCGGGCTCGCTCAACAGCCACTGCGCCCACGGGCTCGTTGGTGAGGTCACGCATTACCTGCCAACGAATCGACGGATCCGAGTCGAGAAGCCAGTCGAGGACGCTCATGCCGACTCCACGGTTGGGTTGTCGACGAATCCGAGGATCCGTTCGATGATCTTGCGTCCCACAACCGGGTCGTATTCGGGAGCGCTCTTGTCAGCGACGAGATGACCGGTGCCGGGGTACAGGAACAGCTCACCTCGGAATGCGGTTGAGGCAATCTCGCGAGCGGCGTCGAGATCTTCTTCTACCCAGGGGTCGTGTTCCACCATATGGATCTGTACTGCAACGTGGCTGGGCCAGTCGTCGGCAAACTCGCCAAGGGGGATGGCAGCGTGACACAACACCGCCCCGACAACGCCTGCTCTGGTTTGGGCGAGCTTCTGGGCCGGCAGCACCCCGAGCGAGAACCCGACCACCACCAGGCCGCCGTCATGGACCTGTGCGGCGTCAACACCCCGCTCGATGATGGTGTCGAAGCCGACCTCGTCGGCATGGGCAATCCCAGCCTCGACGGAGCCGAAGGTCGCGCCCTCGAACAGATCAGGCACCGCCACGTCGTGGCCGGCCCCTCGCAGCTCGTCGGCGATCGCTCCGATTCCGGGCGTCACCCCAAGCGCATGGTGGAACAGCAACACGTCAGTCATCGTCAATCTCCTCAGGATCGGGAAGAGTCGACTGATCGATTGGGGAGACCACGATGGTGCGGCCGCGGCAACCGTAGAAACGGTCCTCGATCGCTTTTCACCGTGTCCGGGAACTCGTAACCAGGGAACTCATCATTGATCGACATGAGCCGATCAATCGAGCCGAATGGATCGATCTTGGTCACCCGCCGGCCCGCGGGGGCCTACGACGACGGCTGGCACAGTGTCATCGACACTCAGGGGCGATGACAGATTGCTGGCCACGCTGCTTCCGGTCGCGCAGACCTATGCCATCGAGGATTCGCGGAACAACCTTGTC
>JBLYYW010000130.1:0-19559 GCA_048550155.1 Acidimicrobiales bacterium
AGTCGGTGTCACACTTGTGTGATCGCCGGGCCGACGGGGCCCGACCGAATTGAGGAGAGAACATGAAGAAGCTACTCAGCCTGTTGCTGGCACTGGCCTTCTTGGCGGTGGCCTGCGGGTCCTCCGACGACGCTGCCAGCGACGGTGACGCCGAGGAAACCACCACGACCACATCATCTGATGATGGCGCTGAAGACGATTCGATGGCCGAAGATGACTCGATGGCCGAAGACGACAGCATGGCCGAAGACGATTCGATGGCCGAGACCAGCCACTGCGATGCGGTCAAGACCGCCGGCACACTCACCGTCGCAACCGGTGACCCGGTGTTCCCGCCGTGGATGGAAGACGATGATCCGTCCAACGGAAGAGGTTTCGAGTCTGCGGTCGTCTATGCAGTCGCCGACGAACTCGGCCTCGATGTTGCCTGGGTTCGAACGACCTTTGACCAGGGCGTGGCCCCCGGCGCGAAAGACTACGACTTCAACATCCAGCAGTTCTCGATCACCGAGGCACGAGACGAAGCTGTGGACTTCTCCGATCCCTACTACGTGGCACAGCCGGCGATCATCGCAACCGATACCACCAAATTCGCCGACGTCACCTCGGTGGATGACCTGAAGGGGCTACGTCTCGGTGCGGGCATCGCCACCACCAGCCTGGACTACATCGAGGAAGTCATTCAGCCCGACACTCCCGCAGCCGTCTTCGATGACAACGTCGCCGCCAAGGCCGCCTTCGACGCCGGGCAGATCGACGGGCTCGTGTTGGACTTCAACACCGCCTTCTACGTGACCGCGGTCGAGATCGACGGATCATCCATCGTCGGGGTGCTCCCAGAGACCGCCGAAGGCGCCGACTCGCTCGGATTCGTACTGGAAGAGGGCAGCGAGCTGACCCCGTGTCTGAACCAAGCGCTGTCGACGCTGAAGAGCAATGGCACCCTGGACGGCTTGGCCGAGCAATACCTGCAGACAGCCAACGACATCCCGACGCTGTCCAAGTAGCCCACCCGGATTTCGCCCGGTCCCATCCGGGCGCTACACACAAGACCAATGAATACGCAGTCAGCGCCTCCCGGGCCACCACCGGCCCCGCCCTCGTTGACCGGTGGCTTTCGCAGCCACCTGTCTCAAGAAGGTGCCAGGGGGGCGCTGATCGCGTTCTTCTCCACGATCACGGTGTTCGTGGTCGTGCTGATTGTCGTCGGTCGGAGCGAGAACTGGCCGACGGTTCGAAAATCGTTCTTCAACTGGGATCTGATGTGGGAGTCGCGTGGCGCCATATGGGATGGCTTCACCACAAATGTATGGATGTTCATGATCGGGCAGGTCGCGATCATGGTGCTGGCGTTGCTGATCGCCGTCATGCGCAGTCTGAAGGGGCCGGCGTTCCTCCCGGTGCGATTGCTGGCCATCATCTTCATCGACTTCTTCCGAGGGATCCCGATCATCCTCGGACTCCTACTGTTCGGGTTCGGCATTCCTGCTCTGCGCATCTCATGGCTGCCCAACAGCGCCGTCTTCTGGGGACTCGTAGTCGTTGTGCTGAGCTACTCCGCGTACACCGCTGAGGTCTACCGGTCCGGCATCGATGCAGTGCCCGACAGCCAGCGTTTGTCTGCCGCCTCGCTGGGCCTCACCCAATGGCAAGGCCTTCGGTATGCGGTACTCCCCCAGGCCATCCGCAATGTGATTCCGGCCCTCCTCAACGGCTTCGTGTCACTGCAGAAAGACGTTGCGCTGCTGAGCGTTCTCGGTGTTCGTGAGGCCGTCCGTGAAGCCCAGATCATCACGGGCCGCACCTTCAACTACTCCCCATACGTGTTGGCAGCGGCCTTGTTCCTCGCAATCAGTGTTCCGTCGGCTCGGTTCGCGGACTGGTACACAGCCAGAGATCGGGCTCGTCGATCCCAGGGGGCTGGATGAAGCTCGAGCTCCGAGGCGTCCACAAGTCGTTTGGCGCCAATCATGTCTTGAAAGGTATTGACCTCGATGTTGACGAGCACGAGGTCGTCTGTCTGATCGGGCCGAGCGGGTGCGGAAAAAGCACCTTGCTACGAACCATCAACTTGCTCGAACCGATCGACGCCGGAACGATCCACCTCGACGGTGTCGAGATCTCCCGGCGCGGCATCGACCCCAACGATGTCCGCCAGCGGATCGGAATCGTTTTCCAGAGCTTCAACCTGTTCCCTCACATGACGGTGTTGAGGAACCTCACGCTCGGACCCATCAAGGCCACCGGGATGGGACGAGCCGAAGCGGAGCAGCGGGCGAGCGACCTCCTGGACCGATTCGGTCTCGGCGACAAGATCTCCGAATACCCGGATCGGCTCAGCGGTGGTCAACAGCAAAGGGCGGCCATTGTGCGCTCCCTCGTCGGCGACCCCGAAGTCCTGCTGCTGGACGAGATCACCTCAGCCCTCGATCCAGAATTGGTCGGGGAGGTGCTGAGCGTGATCCGAGAACTGGCCGAGCGCGGTCTTACGATGATCCTGGCAACCCACGAGATGGGTTTCGCACGCGATGTCGCCAATCGCGTCGTGTTCCTCGATGCTGGACGCGTAGTGGAGTCAGGGCCACCGGCACAAGTGCTCGGCGAACCAACCCAACCCCGGACGCAGCGATTCTTGGCTCGGGTAATCGAAGGCGGACGGCTCTAGGAGCTACTCAGCGGCCTCTGCCAAGACCTCGGCCAGAGCCGGGTGGACGAAGAGTGACTCAACCATGTCGGTAACAGTGAGTCGAGCGGTCACGGCCAGCGCGAGCACACTGATGAGCTCGGCTGCGTGTCGGCCCACAATAGACCCGCCGAGAACGACGCCAGTGAGCGGGTCCGACACGATCTTCACGAAGCCGCGCGGGTCGTTGTTGATCAGCGCCTTGGCCGAGACGCTGAAGGGAACCTTCGTCACTCGGATCTTCCTACCTTCAGCGAATGCGTCGGCCTCGGCCAATCCAACGTCGGCGATCTCGGGCTCGGTGAAGATGGCCGAGGCCGCCTTGTCATAATCGAGGTGTCGGTGGGGTCCGGCGTGGAGACCCATGGCGTGTTCAGCGATCTTGCGCCCCTGCGTCGAGGCCACCGAACTGAGGGGCAGTTTGCCAGACACATCACCGCATGCGTAGATCCCGGGAACGTTGGAAAGACAGTTGTGATCGACGTTGACGTAGCCCCATTCGCTCTCCACTCCGGCTGCCTCGAGGTTGAGTGAATCGCTGTTCGGCACCGAACCGATCGCCATCAGAACATGGGATCCCTCGGCCACCCGACCGTCATCACAGCGCACGGTCACCTTTGAACCGTCGACCGAAATGCTCTCGGCTCGTGCGCCTTTCAGGAGTCGCACGCCCCGGTCGACGAACGTCTGCTCGAGTACCGCTGCTACCTCCGGGTCCTTCTGAGGAAGCACGTGCTGGCGGCTGACGACCAACGTGACCTCGGAACCAAATGAGGAGAACATGTGGACGAACTCGACGCCGGTGACACCTGAACCGACGACGATCAAGTGTGTGGGCAACTCGGGAGGCGGATACGCGTGGCGGGTGGTGAGCACCCTCTCACCGTCGATCGGAGCCCAGTCGGGAATTCGCGGCCTACTACCGGTGGACAGCACGATGCAGTCCGCATCGAATTCCTCCACGGTGCCATCTGCACGAGTTGCCCGAACCCTCCTCGGTCCCACCAGCTCACCGGTCCCCTCGACCAAACGGACGCCCTGGGATGCGAGCTGGCCCGAAACCGAGTCCTCGAGGCGCTGCTCGATGTCGGCGATGCGGACCTTGAGCGCTTCGAAATCAAGCTCCGCTTTGACCTCTGCCAATCCCATCTCCGACGCCCGCATCATGTTCGACATCATCCCCCCCGTCGCGATCATCGCTTTTGACGGAATGCAGTCCAGGAGATGTGCGGCACCACCAACGATGTCGCGTTCGATGAGGACAACATCAGCACCGAGGCGAGCGGCATAGGTTGCACAAGTTGTGCCCCCCGGACCGCCCCCGATGATTACGAATCGCTTGGACGAACCTGGCATGGCCTGAAGGATACGGCATGATGCCACCCACATTGAGGGCAAACCGGGATGTGACCCTTGCGGTCTGGTCGTTCCTGGTGTGGCAACGCGACTACCGTCTGGGTCAATGGCGTCCGGGCAAGCTCTCATCGGTACTGAGGTCACCAACACCCTCGCGGCCGAGCAGTTCAACGGGGTGCATCGCGTGGCGCTCGAGCTCCTCCGACGATCCCCCACCATCGAGCCTCTACGGTCCCTTGCCGACAAGCCCGGTCAGTTCCGGCGCCTTACGCCGGGCGAAAGATTCGCAGTTCAGCGGGGTTTGGTGCCGGGCCGCGCTTTCGCCACTCGCATCGCCCGCCGGCTTCCGGGAGAAGCACGGCGCCGCTTCTCCGACACGTTCAACCTGGCCACCGATGTAGCGGAGGTTGATGTCTTCTGCGACGTCGAGGCGGCGTGGCTGAACCCGTGGAGCCGACGCGACCTCCTACCTCACCTTCACCGCTTCGCGGTCGCAACCGCTGCGGTAGTGCATGACGTTGCGCCCATTACGAATCCGCAGTGGTTCGAGCCGGCATCAACATTCCGGTTCGAGCGCTACCTCAAAGCCCACCTTGAACACCGATCACACTTCTTCTGCATTTCCCAGCACACACGAATCCAACTCCGCGACGTCGCCGCCGAGATGGGTCATCCCGACCCATCGACCTCGGTGTTGCCGATGGGTGCGCTCAAGGCCGACGCGATCCCGTCCCCGGATGGTCCGGGGTCCTCGCCGATGCTCCTGATGGTCGGAACCCTCGAGCCACGGAAAAACCACGCCTTTGCCCTCGATCTCTTTGACCGTCTCGACTCCGAGGGCACCGACGTCGAGCTCCAGCTCGTGGGCAGTCGCGGCTGGAAGAGTTCAGATCTTGTCGCCCGAATCACCAATCATCGCCACTACGGCGAGCGGCTTCGCTGGCGATCGGGATTGAGCGACACCGCACTCGCTGAGCTGTACACCGACGCAGCCGCCGTGCTCGTGCCATCCCTCGATGAGGGTTTCGGCCTGCCGGTAATCGAGGCGTTGGCACATGGGACGCCGGTCATCGCATCGGATCACCCAGCGCTGCGCGAAGCCGGAGGGACCTACGCCCGCTACGCCGGCTCTCCGGACCGGTGGCACAGCATGGTCACCCATCTTCTGGATCCTGCCGAGCAGGCGGCGGTCCGAAATCGACTTTCCCGCTACAGCCCAGCGTCCTGGGACGAGAGCGCAGAGGTACTCAACTCCAAATTGAAAGAACTCGCCGAATAGTTGGCTAGTTGTCGCCGCGGTCGGCTTCGAGCTCGGCCACACGAGCTTCGAGAAGTGTTATTGCGTCCCGTAGCGCTGCGGTGGTCTCGTTTGCGTTGACGACCAAAGGGTGAATCTGCCAATTCGTGGCACGGCCGATGAGGTTCTTGGTCTGGTTGATCCAGGGTCGAAGGCTGATCGGGTGTGGCATCGGCAAGACTTCGAGTTCGGACAGGCGGTCCTGAGTCGCCGATGGCTTCGCCGCAACCGGAGCGTCGTCAGTGTGGGCCCGGCGTTGAATCTCGGCCTGTATCACCGCTCGATCAGAGCTCTGTTGAGTCCATGCGTCGGCCCGATCAGCGAGGTGGGTTGCACCCGCGGCTGTGGCCATCGCTCGCATCAGTTCGGCGTCGTTCGCAACCAGGGAGATGCCATCTCCCTGGTCAGCGAGTCCGCCAACCGCGGCTGCGATGATCGGTGTTCCGAATAGCTTCGCCCGCTCGACCACCCCGCTGGACCAGATTTCCCTGTAGGGCAGCACGACCGTGTCGGCCGCCTGCAGCCACGTGTCGAATTCAGCATCACCGACAAACCGACGGTGAAGGAACATCTGCTCGGACCCATCGGCGAGTGCTTCCAGGCTTCGGGCGTGAGCCTCGAGATCGGGGTGATAGATGCGCACGTCGCCGACCACGTGAAGCGAAGCACTCGGTGGGTTCAGTCGCAGGAATGCCTGCATCGCACGATCGAAACCCTTGTGAGCTTGCAGGAACCCGATGCACAGGAAGACGTGTTCGCCCTGAGCGATCCCGAGACGATTCCTCGCCTCCGGTTTCGAGATCCGGACATGGGGTGCGAACCGAGCACCATGATCCAGGAGTCTGATTCGGTCGATGGGGAACCCGGCGGCCTCAGCCAGTTCTCGCCGTTCCTGCTCGGTGTGCACCGTGACCTCGGCGGCCGCTCGGAGCACACGACGGGCAGCGTTTCGTTCGCTCTCATGCTCCCGCATCGGTTGGTACTGCACTTCGTGGATACGGAATTCGGTCGGCACCAGCTTGGTGACAAGCGCCAACGTGTTCCAGATCGCCAGGCGTTCCGCCCCTGTTCTTGTGCGACCGAAGATCATCTCGGGGAAGAACTGGATCACGACGCGGTCGTACTGGGGTACCAGCTTGGCAAGTCGGGCGATCCCTGTGACCCCACCCAAACGTAGGTGTGCGTGCGCCGCCGACGGGAACGGGGACAGTACGACGATCTCTTCACCTGCCTGGCGCCGGCTTCGCACCTCTTGGACCGCGTAGGCCGCGATGCCGTCGCGGTATGGCGCGTAGGGCGTGACCATCAACGTCGTCATCGGACCGCCTCGGCTTCCACTTCGGGAAGCCAGCTCACCACTGTGGCCTCCATCCGTTCAAGAACCAGGTCGACGCCATAGTTGTCGAGCACATAGGACCTTCCGGGTATTGCCAATGCTGCCGCTGCTGCGGGTTGTGACGCTACGAAGCGAAGGCACTCGACAAGTTCGAGCGGAGATCGGTAGGTGAGCCCGGCGTCCGCACCCTCGATGTGCCACGTCACGACATCGCTGGCCGCGTTTGCTACGACAGGAGTCCCGGCCAGCCAGGCCTCCATCACTGTGAGCGAGAAGCTCTCCATCTGACCCGGCTGCACGTACACCGCAGCTGCGGCCATGGCGTCGTTTCGCTGTGCGTCGCTGATGAACCCTATGTCATGAACCCGGCCGCTCAGCTCGGCCGGGATCTGAGGATCTCCCACCCCGGCTGTCACGAGATCGAGGTCGACCCCCTGTGAGACCGCGAACGAGAACGCATTGCGAAGCTCGTCCCAGCCCTTCCCCCGTTCACGGCGACCGGCATAGAACGCAAACGGGCCATCGATGCCGAACTCGGTGCAGAAACGCTCCGGGTGATACTCGTCAGGGACATTCACCCCTGCTCCGACCACCGCGTTGTGAGACGGGACGTGGAAGATGCGATCAGCCAGTTCGCGTTCTGGCTCGGACAAGAACCACAGTCCGGCCGCGCCGCTGATCAGCGGCTGGAATAGATCGAGGTATGCGGTGGGTTCGTCGTGGAGGCAGGGCATCAGGATGGTCTTCTGCGGGTCGATCTGTCCGCAGGCGAACGTGGTCCAGAACATGTACGGAGCCAGCACGATGGCCCGGTACCTGTTGCTGTTGTCGAGCAGGTAGTGCCAGAGCTCAGGGCAGCGGAAGCCATCGTTCATCCAGAGCTGTTGGTCCTGGATGGCAACATCCTGGCCCGACAAGATCTGCTCGAAGATGCGGGCGCGATCCCGAGCCGGTTGATTGACGACGGTGGGGAACCGTCGGATCGTGAGCTGGCCGTCGGTTTCGTCGCCTGCGGGGTGATCGTTGGCCCAGGTGTAGTGATCGGTGGCGCACGTTGTGAGCACCTCGACATTCCATCCCCGAGATGCGAATCCGCGAGCGGTCGTTGCGATCACTCTCTCGGCGCCTCCGACCACGGTCGGGCCATAGCGGGGCGGAACGAACGCAAGAGTGCCTTTCACAGCCTCAGTATTCCCGAACCGACCGGGCCGAAGGTGTTGCCACACCCGATTTTGCTGACGTCGACCAAGATTCTGTTTCGGAGATCGTGGGCGCGACTGCCTACTGTGGAGCCATGGGTTCGAACTCGTCTGATCCGACCGCTCGCAATGCATGGCAGGCTGCGGCCGCCAAGGAGCTTCGAGGCCGTGAGCTGAACGAACTCACCGTCCTCACCCCGGAGGGCGTGGAGGTCGGTCCTCTCTATACAGAAGGTGACCTCGACGGAGTAGACCATCTCGGTTCGCTCCCCGGCCAGCCGCCGTTCGTCCGTGGTCCACGGGCCACGATGTACACCAATCGCCCCTGGACCATTCGGCAGTATGCGGGATTCTCCACCGCCGAGGAATCAAACGCGTTCTACCGGGCCAATCTCGCCGCGGGCCAGAAGGGTCTCAGCGTGGCGTTCGACCTTGCGACCCACCGCGGCTACGACAGCGACCATCCTCGGGTCGAAGGCGACGTGGGCAAGGCAGGGGTGGCGATCGACAGCGTTGAGGACATGAAGATCCTCTTCGACGGCATCCCCCTGGAGCAGATGAGCGTGTCGATGACGATGAACGGGGCGGTGCTGCCCATCCTGGCCTGTTTCATCGTGGCCGGTGAAGAGCAGGGTGTGAGCCCAGATCAGTTGAGCGGGACGATCCAGAACGACATTCTGAAAGAGTTCATGGTCCGCAACACCTACATCTACCCCCCCGAACCGAGCATGCGAATCGTGGCCGACATCATCGAGTACACCGCAGACCACATGCCCCGCTACAACAGCATCAGCATCTCGGGTTACCACATCCAGGAGGCCGGCGCGACCGTCGACCTGGAACTCGCCTACACACTGGCGGATGGGGTGGAGTATGTGAAGGCGGCGCTTGCAAAAGGGCTTGGTGTCGATGCTTTCGCCGGCCGGCTGAGCTTCTTCTTCAACATCGGCATGGACTTCTTCATGGAGATCGCGAAGCTGCGGGCCGCTCGGCTGCTGTGGGCCGAGCTCATGAGCCAGTTCGGTCCCGAGAACCCTCGCAGCTCGATGCTCCGGACCCACTGCCAGACCAGTGGCGTGTCGCTCACCGAACAGGACCCCTACAACAATGTGATCCGGACGACGATCGAGGCGATGGCGGGGGTGCTGGGGGGAACCCAGAGTCTTCACACCAACAGCTTCGACGAGGCGCTCGGCCTCCCGACCGAATTCAGCGCCCGGATCGCCCGCAACACGCAACTGATACTGGCCGAGGAAACCGGAATCACCCGGACCGTCGACCCGCTCGGCGGCAGTTACTACGTCGAGAAACTGACCGCCGATCTGGCCGACCGGGCTCGGGCGCACCTTCGCGAGATCAACGAGCTCGGTGGCATGACGAAGGCCATCGATTCAGGTATGCCCAAGCTGAGAATCGAAGAAGCGGCCGCAAACCGGCAGGCTCGAATCGATCGAGGCGAGGACACCGTGGTCGGAGTGAACAAGTACGTTGTGGAGAACCCCGACACGGTCGACGTTCTCGTCATCGACAACACCGCAGTTCGGTTGGCCCAGATCGAACGCATCAACACCACCAAGGCCGCTCGGGACAGTGCTGCCACCACGGCCGCTCTGGAAGCGGTCACGGCGGCTGCCCGAGGGACCGGAAACCTTCTCACAGCCTGCGTCGAGGCGGCCCGACAGCGGGCGACCGTGGGCGAGATGAGCGATGCCATGGAGACGATATTCGGGCGTCATGCCGCTCAGACACGTACGATCGCAGGTGTGTACAGCGCCAACTACGACGGAGACGAACACTTCGCAACGGTGCTGGCCAAGGCCGACGCGTTCGCAGAGAACGCTGGGCGCAGACCTCGTATTCTGGTGGCCAAGATGGGTCAGGACGGCCACGATCGAGGCGCCAAGGTAATCGCAACCGGATTCGCCGATCTCGGATTCGACGTTGATGTCGGGCCTCTGTTCCAGACGCCCTCGGAGGTCGCCCAGAGTGCCATCGACAACGACGTCCACGTGGTGGGCGTCTCGAGTCAGGCTGCCGGCCATTCGACCCTGGTACCACAGTTGATCAAGGAACTGCGGGCCCAGGGAGCACCCGACATCAAGGTTGTGTGTGGCGGGGTTATTCCACCCGATGACTACGCAGATCTCACCGATGCGGGAGTTGCCGCTATCTTTGGTCCGGGATCCAACATCGTGGACGCAGCCGAACAGGTCCTCGGCGTCCTCACGTGACCGGCACGCCGCCGGTACACGACCTCGTCGAAGGACTGCGATCCCGCAACCGCCGATCGGTCGCTCAGGCGATCACACTGGTGGAAAGCAACAGTGAGCGTGACCTGGAAGCCAAGGTTGAGCTACTCGATCTTCTGGCGCAAGAACCACATCCATCGACTGTTCGCATCGGGATTTCGGGAACACCCGGGGTTGGCAAGTCAACGCTCATCGAGGCGGTCGGCGTGAAGTTGATCAACAAGGGCCATCGACTGGCAGTACTGGCGGTCGATCCCACCAGCGCCAGGACCCGCGGTTCCATCCTGGGCGACAAGACACGGATGCCGCAGCTTTCGGTCAGCGGTCAGGCGTTCGTCCGGCCATCGCCCGCAGGGTTCGGGCTGGGCGGAATCACGACCTCCACCGCCTCCTCGATCGCAGTGTGTGAGGCCGGTGGTTTCGACGTCATTTTCGTCGAGACGGTGGGGGTAGGACAGAGCGAGACGGCGGTTGCGGGAGTGACCGACCTCTTCCTGCTGCTTCACTCGCCCGGAGGAGGCGACGAACTTCAGGGCATCAAGCGTGGTGTCATGGAACTGGCTGATTGGGTGGCGGTCACCAAAGCCGACGGCGACCTGCTCCCGGCTGCCCGCCGTGCCGAGAGCGAACTCAAGATGGCGTTGCATCTGATGCGTCCTAAACCGGGCCGTGACGTCACACCGGTCACACTGTGCTCAGCGCTCGATGAGAACGGCCTCGATGAAATCATCGACGGCCTCTTCGAGCTCCACCGCACCCTGCAATCCAGCGGCGACATCGGACGGTTGCGAAACACCCAGGCCTACAACCAATTCCGTGCTGCCTACGAGCAGGGAATCTTCAGTACGACTGATCACGGCGCTCTCCTGTTCGACCCGTCCACATCGCCGGTCGGAGCTGCCCATCGGGCGCTGAGAGAGCTCGACCACAGCAGCGAGGTGAACGCGGTCACCTTGTTC
The DNA here is from genome assembly GCA_048550155.1 of Acidimicrobiales bacterium. Lineage (GTDB taxonomy): Bacteria > Actinomycetota > Acidimicrobiia > Acidimicrobiales > SZUA-35 > JABDIY01. Next base: position 11,080 of record JBLYYW010000130.1, read on the forward strand.
ATCGCCGACATGGGACGCTCGATCAACTTCTACCGAACGTTGGGACTGGAGCTGACCTACGGCGGAGCGGCCGAAGCGTTCTCGACATTGCGAATCGGCGCCAACTTCGTGAACCTCGAGCTGAAACCGTCCGCCATGCCGGTGAAACACTGGGGTCGTACAATCCTGTTTGTTCCCGACCCCGACGCGGTCCACACCATCGCAACCGATGCAGGTTTTCAACCACACGGTGAGCCAGCTGATGCTCCGTGGGGGGAACGATTCTTCCACATCTCGGACCCTGACGGCCACGAACTCAGCTTCGCCAGACCCATCTGATCGCGGGGAATCGGGCCCGGCGGGCGGTCAGATCTCGGCCAGCGCGCAGTTCAGCTCTGCATAGGTTTGGTCCCACGAGGTTGGGATGTAGGTTGCCACCTCCTGACGGGCCCGATCGAGCGCTTCGTCATCGTTGAGTTCTTCCATCAAAGAGAGGAGTTCCAGCGGCGCATCTGGGTGGAAGTGGCGAACAGCCCCAGGGGCGATCTCGGGCATACTGGCGGCGCTGCTGCACAAACAGGGCACACCCCTCGACACGCTCTCAGCGATAGGAATACCCCACCCTTCGAAGAAGCTGGGGAAGACCGTGTAGCGGCAATTCTCGTACAGCCAGGCGAGTTCGGCATCGCTGGCGTCGTGGAGGAACACGAACCGATCGGCGATCTCGGGATCTTCGGTCAACAGTCCGTAGATGTCGTCGGTTCGCCAGCCTCGCCGACCAACGATGACCATTGGCGGCAAGGCGATCTTGCGTCGCGCTGCTTGTTTATAGACGTAGTACAGCAAGGCATGATTCTTCTTGGCCTCGATCGTTCCGACACACAACGCGAAGGTCGCGGGATCCCCGAAGCCATCGGCCAAGTGGTCAGAGGAAGGTCGAAGGGTCTCGGTCGGGGTGAACGTGTCCCCCTCCCTGATCACGGTGATGGGAAGGTCGTTCAATCCCAGCTTCGCGCCCCACCGCAAGAGCTCCTGTCGGGTGTGGTCCGAAACCGAGACCAACAACGCTGCGACGGGCAGCACTTCGGTGAAATAGTCGATGAAGCTCGATGAGTTCCCGGCGAGGTGGGGCTGGCTGACCGGACCCAAGTCGTGCACCATCTGCACCACCTTCACACCCTGACCCGCTGCGTCGACAACGAACCGGATGAAGTTCGGATCCCACCACTCGCCCCAGCCGATCACCAACACATCGTCGGCGTGCAGCTCGAACGGGGTGACCGATCCAAGGCGGGATGGGCTCAGCCGGCGGGAGATCCTTCCGAGATAGGGTCCGACAGGCGGCACCGACTCGATCCGGGCGATGCGACCCCACAATCGCTCAACGGTCCGTGCCCAGCGGGGTGCATCCTCTGTTGGGTCGATGTAGTGGACCCCGCCCTCACCGTGAAACCGATCGAGGTCGATCCGAGCGACAGCGTGGGCGTCGGTGACCCACGAGACGAACTCGACGGTGTCGTCGGCTTTCTGAAACCGCCGTGCCAGCTCGTCCATCACCCGTGGGATACCGGTGAGCGACCCGGGCCAGTGGACCAGCTGAGTTGTGTCGAAGACGATCCTTGTCACCTCAGCACGCTACCAGTCGGCATCCCTAGGCCTGAGGAGCGGTAGGCCTGCGCTAGTCGTTGTCTTTCTGTGGTTGGCTCCACGTTGATGCGCTGGGGTGGTTCAACCATGCCTGGAGTTCCGCCTGGAGCCGCTCCAGCATCTGCTCGGTGCTGTCGATCACCACGCTGGGGTCGCGGTGACCTTCAACTGAGGCAGGGAACCCTGCGATGCCCTTCCAGCAGTCTCTTGAGCGGGTGGAAGTCCAGCGGAAGTGGCCACCGGTAGCAGTCTTGGGACCGAACATGTAGATATGTTCGACGCGAACGAGGATCGACTGGATGGGCACTTGGTAGGGGTCGTCTTGGGAAGAATTCCCACTTCGGGCGCCTGCCTGTCAGCCTGGGATGCCTGAACGCCGCCGGAACTCGGCCGATTCACTGAACCCTAGAATCACCGTTCCCCGATCGACCCCTCGTGCGAGCAGATCGGACCAGTAGTTCAGGCCGGCTCGGTCCGAGGGTCGCCCCATGACGTTTTCATACACCCGTTCCACGAACTGGTCATCGGACAGCGTGCCATACCTTGCCCTGAACTCGGGGCTGGCCGTGAAGTGGTCCGCGATCGCCGCAGTGGACACATCGAGTCCGGTCCAGTAGGCGAAGCCGGCCTCATCAGGTTGTCGCTGAAACACGGCGAGGTAGAGGCGAACGATGATGGCCTCGCGTCCCATCGCGGTCCGGTAGTGCTCGCTGACCGGCGGAGGAGCTGCCCCACCCTGAAGTCGGGCCGGTTCCGGCGAGACCGGTTTCGACTCTGGTTTGGCCGGCTGGTCGGAGCGGGGCATTGTGATCGAGTCGACAACTGTTCCGTCGAGCACCACGAACTCCATCAGAGCACCGGTCGGAGCCACCGTGAGGCGCGATGCGCCGTGACCGCCGGCGTAGAGTGCCAACGACTGCGGATCGGGAGCGCCGATACTGCCGAGGGGACCGCCCCCCAGCCCGTTCACGATGTAGTCGACGCCGCCCACGCTCCATCGCTCATAGTGATGCCAGTGGCCAGAGAAGCTGGCATGAATACCCCATTCGGCGAACGGCCACCGAATTGCCTTGTGTGCAGCCGGCGACGAGACGTACGGCGCGAAGTGATGGACCACGAACTTGAACCGTGCGTCTGACGCCGAGGCCGTCTGCTGAAGCCACCGTGCCTGGACGGAACCGATCAAGTGTCCATCGGGCTCGAGGTAGTAGTCGTCGAGCACAAAGGCGTGCAGCGGGCCAATTCGAACGTCGTAGTAGCGGCCGTTTCCGGGCAGATCAAAGACGTCGTGCCACGCCCCCGCTGTTCCGCCGCGGCCGTCAGACCACAGGAGCGGCGTACCGGGGTCGCCCCAATCGTGGTTTCCGAGCGACGGGTAGAACGTGCCGGCGTCGATGAATCGCCGGTAGAAGTTGACCACTTTGCGTTCGAGGAGTTCATAGGGGTCGGCGCCGTCACCGCTGTAGACGTTGTCCCCCATGGTGAACACCGCCGCCGGGTTCCAACTCTCGACCATCCTCGCAACGGCACGCTCGTTGGGAGACCCATCTCCGTAGTCGCCGATGAGTGCGACGGTCACCGCATTCGGGTCTCGTCGAATCTGTTCTGGGGATGCGCCCGCGGGAAGCAATCCGAACGTACCCGCAACCCCTGCGGTGCCGGCTGCTGCGGCAGCTCGTATGAAATTTCGCCTGCTTACCGCCACTGCACCGAGATTACGGGACCTATGGCGGATCTGCCTCATCGTCGAAAACGAGGTCGACCTCGTGGCCTGCCAGGATCTCCTCCTCGAGATGATCCACCCGTTGAATGCCGGGAACGAATTCTGCCAGCGCGATCCGAATGGCCGCCGCGGCGGGAACTGCGAGGAGCGCCCCCCAGATTCCGGCAACCGTTGCGCCAACCGCAAGCGACAACAAGATCGTGACCGGGTGTAGTTGTACCGCACGTCCCAACAGCAACGGGGCGAGGAGGTTTCCCTCGATCTGTTGCACGGCGAGAACCACTCCGACGACGATCAGCGCAGTTGTAGGGCCCTTGGTAGCCAACGCCACCGCGGCGGCCAGGATGCCCGCAAGAGTGGCACCGACCACGGGAATGAACGCACCGAGAAACGTGAGCAGCGCCAGCGGGACATACAGCGGAACTCCAAGCACCGCCAGGGCGATACCGATCATCACACCGTCGACCAGCCCAGTGAGCCCGACGCCCCGCAGATAGCTCGAGGTTGTTGACCAGATTTCGCCCCCTACACGATTGAGTCGCTCGCCCCGCTCACGACCGACCAGCGCGGTCAGGTACAAGGGGAAGCGGTCGCCATCCTTGCAGATGAAGAACAACATCGTGAGAGCGATGAACAGGCCCGAGAACGCGTTGGTGGCGAACCCGCCAACGTCAGCGGCGACATCGGCGTTGAGGACGCCGGAATCGGTGACCCAGTCGCCGATTTCTTCGTCGAGGTTGTCCAGCCGTTCTGAATCGATGTTGAACGGAGGCTCCTGTAGCCGCTTGGAAAAATCATCCACGGCCTCGGTGGCCCGATCCCGGATTTCAGGCGCTTCGCTGACGACCTGGCCCACCACAAACGATGCGGCCATGGTGAGAAGGAGCAGAGCACCGACAAAAACGATCACAGCCGACAGGGCGCGCGGCACACCGATCTCACGCAAGTTGGTTGCCAGCGGCTGCAAGACACTTCCGATCAAGAGAGCGGTGATGATCGCCAGGGCCACCGATCGCACCTGAATAAATCCCAGATAGCCGATGTATGCGACCGCAGCCACGGGCAGGATCCGCAAGCTGACCTTGCTGGCAGTCTCGAGAAGCGGTGTTTCCCCGCCAGGGTCCGCGGCGGCTGGTTGCGAACTCTTCACTGGATGATCGGCTTCGCTCGTCACCTCTCAAGAATGTCAGAAAGCCAGCCGGACATCCGGCTACTGCCCGATCTCGGGCGGCTCACCCGGGCCGACTATCCCGCCTCCTGTGGTGGACCTACCGTCGCGTAGGTGCCATCGGGGTAGGCGATGACCAGCTCAAATTGCGCTTGGGGTGAGGTAATGAGTGCTGGGTCCAGAATCGCAGAGAACGTCATCTCGCCAGCAGGCGAGCCACCCAGCTCGACGACAACTCCGGCGACAACGCCGTCAACCAACACCAGACCTTCGGTGCCTGAGCTGGCGGAGGACTGCAGGAAGATTGAGCCTGTCAATTGAGCAGGCGTCGAACCTCTTCCTACACCGGGTAACAAGTCCAGCTCATTCGCTGTCCAGCCCGAAACCAGGTTGTCCGGCATTTCGGTTGTCATCTTCTCGCCCACCAAGGGTGCTGACGTTCCTACTCGAGCGAACGCATCAGGCCCGTACGACACATCCACCCATTGTCCGTAGCGCTGAATCTGCTCTTCGAGGTCGGCGTAGCCGAAGTCGATTTCAACCATCGCCTCGCCATGGATCTCGTTTGTGAACCGCTCTCGTCCTGCGCCCTCGAGACACCTCGAGAGGTCGACGCCATCGAAATCCCAGCCCGGGTTCGCCTGCAAATGTGTTACCAACGTTGGAAGGATGTCGACCGCTGATGCAGGACAATCGTTCACCTCACCCTGAGTCTGGCCGGGAAGCTTGACAAACATCGGCACGCGATAGATGTCATTCATCGACACTTCGTTCTCGATATCGACCACTCGCATCGATTCACCCGGGACCAGTGAGATTCCATGGTCAGCCACCAAGATGACAATTGCTTCATCCCACACGCCAGCTTCTTTGAGTTCACGGACCGAATCACCTAGCACGGCATCGATATGAGCGAGCTGCATGAGTAGACGCTGGTAGCGGTCGCGTGCGTCGTCAGGGTCGATCCCGATTGAGTCGGCCGGAAGAGTTTCTTCGGTCGGCCGGTACGCATCGCCATCCGGGGTCAGAACCCACGGCCGATGAGGAACGGTTCCGTGGTAGAAGGTGAGCGTTGGCGATTGGGCCACAGCTGCTTTGGAAATCAGGTCCCGCAGCACCTGAACTTGGCGAGCTGGTCCACCGACAGCCTCTTCGGCGTGTTTCGCCCATGGATCGCCGGAGAGGTCGGTGTTCGTCGCGCCCACGTCAGGTTGGGAAGGTTCTGTTTCGGCGAAGTTTCCCCATGACAGATCGATACGAGGCAGCCTGTCACGGGCACGGTCCGGCAGGATCCTGTGGCCGTACACGACAGCAGAGTCCCTGACCAACGCTTTCAGGGCTACTCGGGAGCTGGTGCCGGTCGGTCCACCGACTGGGTTCGAACAGAGCGACTCAGGGCACAGAGAAGTCGTGGATTCATAGGAATTGATTTGGTAATCGCTACCGAGCAACGTGAAGATCGAGTTGGGAAAGATGGAAGCGAATGGTGGCAGGGCCTCATCACCTGGCATCAACCCGGTCATGATCGAAGGAACAGAGGTCTGGGTGGAGTTCGATGGGGCAACAGTGTTGCGGTAGAGGACCGAGTTCTCTGCCAGAGCTGCGAAACCCGGAAGTCGTTCGCTGTCGACCGTGCCATCGCTGTCCAGAAGAGTCCACAGCGGCAATTCGTCCAGAACCATGAAGATGATCGGAGGGGTCGTCAACGGCCGACCGGCGATAACCGCTTCGGGGTTTTCGGCCCGCAACGCCGCCCCCGAGGCCGAAAAGGCAAACAAACCGAACAAGGCGATCGGAAGCAGGCTCAGCATCCTCACAACCTGTTGCAGCGATTCCGATCGATACATCAGGTACGACAGACCGACAGCTCCCACCAGGCAGATGAGGTAGACGAGAATGTCGTTGCCAATTCCAGCGGTTCGAGTGAGCGCGAGCAAGAAAAGCCCGAGGAACCCGCCGACCGCCAGGGCATGGAGTAGTTGACCAACGCGGTTGGAGAGCCGCGAGACAACCGAAACAACGGCGAAGGTCACAAACCCAGGAAGGATCAGAAGGCTTATGACAAACACCCAGGCGCTGGTGCCAGTGTTCTTCGTGGCTGACAACACTTCCGGGTTCGATCCCAGAAGGTCCAGAATTGGCTGTGCTACCGCCACCGAGGACAGCCCGAGATAGGTTGCCAGTCGTTTCAATGGCGCCTGATCAAGACCCGCGACGTGGGCTGTCTCCGCCTGCATCTCTACAGAATCTGTCATGAGTCTTACCGGACTGCTTCGTACATCGTTCTGGTACCGCCGCTGATCTCGACTCGCCTGGTAATCGTGAAACTCTCCGCAAGCACCCGTTCGAAGTTTTCCGTCGTGAAGTCATCGTGAATACCCGGCCGCTTGTTTCGCAGCAGCTGCTTCACTCGGATGTCGTTTTCGCCCGGGAATTCGATGATCAGGTGGGGCGTGATATCGGCCAACAACCGGACCTGTTCCTCGATTGGAATATTGAACGTCAGAGCCAGGTGGTGGATCACCGCGAGATACAGCACCGAGTCGGGTTTGATGCGATCGAAAAGGCCCGGGCGTTCCTGGCCCCGCCAACCGACCCCACCACCTGCGGTAGACAGATCCACGACGAGCGGAGTGATCTTCGCGGCCTCGGCACTCGGGTCCTGCCGGAGGCGCATATAGAGGCGATCGAGTACCAGCTCGTCCGCATCCATCGCCACGACCTGGTTGGCAGTTTCGGCAGCCAGGTAACTGAACATGCCGTCATTGCAGCCGATGTCGATGACCTGCTCCAGCGATTCGCGACCGCGCAGTGCTGCAGAAACGAAGTCCCGTTTCTCATCGAGACTGGCGTCGTTGTAGTGGGTTCGATCCGAGTAATCCGACCAGACGGACTTTTCACGACCCAGGTCCAAACCGGAAACCAACGTCTGAAGCTTCTCGACCGTCTTCAACATCAGCTCTGTGGTCATGCCAGCCTCGGCGACGTCGGCGGCAACGTTGGTATCGGTGTCGGCCATTCCCCTCTGAGCCAGTGAGTGCAGGAGCACGTGCGTCAGGCGACCCTTTTGAAACCTTGGTCGAATCGGGCCCAAGATCCCCTTGGCCTGATCCACCGGAATCCCGTTCACGTTCCCGCGAAGCAGTGGTTGAAACGACAGGCCGGCGTACGCCTGAACCATCAGTGGGTACAAGAACATCTCACAGAACTGCTGGTAGCCGAACCAGGGGTCGCTGTCTTTTCGAAGCTGGAAGGAGCCGATATCGATGAAGATCGGCGTGGACCCGACGAACTGGATGTTGTACGGGGTGGCGTCTTTGACGCCGACTCCTGCCTTCGCTGCAGAATGAACAACATCGAGCTGGTGGAGTGCGGCGTCCCGAAGCATTCCGAAGGACCACTCGTATGGATAACTGATGAACGGGAGGCGAGGATGCCTGACCAAGGCGGCAGCTTCGGGGAATTCGGCGGTATCGGTGCACTGCTCGGTGTCGATCAACAGACCGTCGGCGGAGGCTTCGGTGATGTAGGGCCAGACGGCCTTGCGATCCTGGTCGCCGAGGTCACTGTAGGTTCGGTACACAAAATCGTCGCCAAGGTAGACCCGGCTCAACGGGTCTCGGAATGAGCCCGGATCTTTATGGCGACTCACTAGCTGGTGGCAGCGTCAACAGTCGCAGGAGGTTCTTCGAGCGCAGATTCATCAGCAGACAGCGTTTCATCCGCACCTCGGTTCAGCTTCCCTTTCAGGCGCTTGACTCCCATCTTGCCGGCGACGGAGAGGCCGGCAGCCCCTCCCGCAATTGCGGATACGATCATGCTGCCGGTCGCAGCGTCAAGGTATGACAACATCTGCACGACGATAGTCGAACCCAGGCACCATTCTGGGCCATCCCCCCGGGGCCAGCTGGACCGGATCCGCTTCCGAGGGATGAATCGACCACGGCGCCCGGCTGAGTAGAG
>JBLYYW010000131.1:0-13234 GCA_048550155.1 Acidimicrobiales bacterium
CCCTGGGGGGAGCCGATCTCTTGAAAACGATGACCGACCAGGCTATGGGCGTCACACGGAGGGCTCGCGCCCACTCGCCCTTCGCTGTGCGGCAGGCTCTCTCACTTCGGACGGTGCTGACTGTTGTCCTCGTGTGTTCAACTGTCGTTGTTTTCTCCTCCGCCGTGGCCTGGGATGGCACCGTTCCTGCCTGGGAGGCAGACACACTGAGATTCTTCAACGGGTGGCCGGACTGGTTGAAGCCGGCGGTGTGGTTACTGCAGCAGGTCGGTGTCTTCGGCGCTCCCGTGGTGGCGGGACTGATCATCGTCTTCTTCACCCGCCAGTGGCAGCACCTGATTCCTTTTGTGCTGGTTCTTCCCTTGAAGCTCAGCATCGAGAAGGCGATCGTGAAGCGGCTGGTCGAACGGGAACGGCCCTTCGTGTCGGTCGGTCCCGACATCGAGGTTCGGGGGCCTGCCTTCCACGGCCTCAGCTTTCCCTCCGGTCATTGCACCACGGCGTTCGCGTTGGCAGTTCTCGTCGCAGCCTTCCTTCCCCCGCGGTGGCGAATCCTTCCGTTGGCATGGGCCGTGATCGTGGCGATTGCCCGTCTGTACCTCGGCGAACACAACGTGCTCGATGTAGTCGCCGGTGCGGCGTTAGGCACCGCATTCGCAACCGTCCTGTGGTTCGTGTTCCTCAACCGTTTTGCACCAACCACGCGGGTGAACCGGTGAGGACCGCCTCGCTACCTCGCGCGGCCGAAATCGGCGTCGCCTCCGAGCCCGCTGGCCACTCGCACGGAGAGCGAACCCATGTGCGATCACCGGTCGATGTTCTACGTCTCCTCGTGGGCGCAGTGGTTGCGGCGTGCGGAGTCGGTATCGCCAACCTGTTCGATTCGACCCTCTTGGGTTTGAGCGACGACACGGTCTCTGCTGCGAACGGTCTGCCCGAATGGGGCCGCGATCTCCCGGCGATCGCGCTCGGAGCAACCGTGTTGGCTGCGGTCGTGGCCGCCCTCGTGTGGTGTCTGCTGGCGAGGCGGTACCGGCGTTTCGCCCAGTTGGCCTTGGGGTTCGTGGTGGCAGCCGCGATCAGCATTGCGCTCGGCGACGTCATCTACGCCGCGATCGATGACTCGGTGCAGGCTGCCTTCGAAGTGGATGGGCCGGCGTTTCGGTTCCACACCGACGGCCGACCTCACCCGGGGGACCCCTTGTTGGCCGGTGCGACGGCCATGTTCGTCGTCGCCACTTCTTACCTTTCCCGGCTCACAGTGTCCCGACTGGGGGCGCTGCTGGTCGCGTATGCAGTGTTCTCGGTCTTGGCCTCGGGACTCCCCGCGGTGGGGTTCATCACCGATCTCGGCGTTGGACTGGCGATCGGGTCGGCAGCCCTTCTGGTCTTCGGTCGCCACGACCTCACACCAGACCTGAATCAGATCCGTCGAGCACTCGAGTCAGTTGGTGTCCGCGTCGACACCATCGAACCAACACACGACCCGACAGGTGCGTCAGGTTCATGGACTGCGCTGACAACCGCAAAGCAACCGCTGAGAATCCAGACCTTGGGGCGCGACGACATCAGCTCGGACCTGATGGTGCGCGCCTACCGATGGGTCCGGCTTCGCAAGACCGGTGACCATCGACCATTCGTCAGTCTGAACCGGGCTGCGGACCACCAAGCGTTGGTCTCACTGACCGCCGCTGCGGCCGGCGTGCGTACTCCCGCTGTGCTGGCGGTCGCCGACGTCGGCGTCGACAACAAGGTTTTGGCCTTTGCCGACCATGAGGAACGGGCCCATTCAGACGAGGATGGCTTGACTGATGAAGAGCTCGAGTCTCTCTGGCGTGTGGTGACGAGGCTTCACGAACGAAAGATCGCCCATCACGACCTCAGGCTCGCCAACGTCGGTTGGGATCGTGGCAACCAGCCCTGGCTGTTGAACCTCGGATTTGCCGAGACCGCAGCATCGGAGCAAGCGTTGGGTACCGACCTGGCGGAGCTGTTGGCTTCGACCTCGGCTGCGGTCGGGCCGGACCGGGCTCTGTCGGCTGCCCATTCGGTCGGTGGTCCCCAAGTGCTGATGTTGGCGTTGCCATGGCTCCAGCCGCTGGCGCTCAGCGCTGGCACCCGCGCAGCCGTGGGGGAGGAGGGACTCTCCGCACTCCGTCAGACGATGGTGGATCAGTTCGGCCTGCCGGCGGAGGAGCCGGTGGCCCTGGAGCGGGTCAGCGGCAAGAACCTGTTCGTCCTGGCCACCATCGGCCTCAGCGCATGGTTCCTGATTCCCCAGCTCGCTGACATCGACAACATCTGGAGAGAAGCCCGGTCGGCGTCACCGCCGTGGGTGCTCTTGGCCGTGGTCTTTTCCATCGCCACCTACGTTGCAGCGACGAGCAGCCTCTTGGGTGCCATTCCGTTTCGGCTGCGTTTCTGGCCTGCGTTGTTGGCCCAAATCGCCTCGTCGTTCGCCAACCGGATCACGCCGGCGAAGCTGGGTGGAGTGGCAACCAACATCCGGTACTTCCAGTGTCATGGGGTGCCAACTACCGTAAGTGTCACCGCCGTCGGCCTCAACGCGATCGCCGGCGTCGCCGTCCACGTACTGCTCACGCTCTGGTTTCTCTTGCTCGCCAGTGGAACCGAGAACTCCGGTGGTCTGGCACTTCCCAGTACAAGGATCGTCGTACTGGTTCTCCTGATCGTGGCCGCAGTGATCGGCGCCTCGGTGGCGCTGCCGGTCACACGTAGGCAGCTTGCTGCCTACGTTGTCCCGCAACTACGGTCCGGCTGGGAGGCGATTCGTGTGATCAGCCACAGCCCGAGCAGGTTGGTGTTGCTCTTCGGAGGGGCGGCAATGATCACGTTGTCGTACCTGGCGGCGATGACCGCCAGCCTTCGGGCGTTCGATTCCACAATCTCGTTCCCGCTGATCGGTCTGCTCTTTCTCACCGGCAGCGCGGTAGCAAACGCGGCCCCAACCCCGGGTGGATTGGGGGCGGCCGAGGCAGCGCTCATTGCAGCTTTCAGCACGGTCGAGGACGCCGCGATCGTGATCCCGGCGGTCTTTCTCTATCGCCTGGTCACGTTCTGGCTGCCGATCCTGCCCGGGTGGGCGGCGCTCACATTCCTACGCCACACGGACAACCTCTGATGAGCGTCACTGGAGATTCCCAGGTCGGGACCAAGCCCGAACGCGGGTTGCCCGAGATCGGCGTGCGTCGCGAGGTGCGGATCGCAGGAATCCGTCTTGCCGGTCGTCGTCGGCGTCCCAGTGGGGAGAAGCCGCCGTTGGAGAGGGAGCTGGGTACGGCAGGAAAGTTGTGGTTGCTCGATGGGGTCGCGCTGGCGACGCTGTGGATCACGCTCTTTGCGTTTCCCGAAACGACTGACTGGTGGACCGAACGGGACCTCTACGTCATGGAGAAGTTCGTCTCCATTCGCAATGACCCACTGACCTCGATCGCTGATTTCGTTGCGCTATTCGGATCGTCGTGGGTGTTACGGGTCGTTCGAATCGGCACGCTCATCGCGCTGATATCTGTTCGCCGTTTCCGACATGTGTTTGCGGTACTGCTGGCCCTTCTCATCGTGCAAGGAACGGTGGATATCCTGCAACCCCTCATCGGGAGACCCCGACCACTCGTGCCGATCATCGGTGGCTGGGAAGGCCCGTCGCATCCATCCGGGCCGGTTGCTCGGCTCGGGGTCACCGCTGCCGCCATGGCGTATGTGCTCGTACCGGGCGGACGCCGCCGACACATCGCGTTCGTCGTCGGAGGCGTCATGATCTCCGCGCTTGTGCTGGCACGGGTCTACCTCGGCGTCGATCATCCGAGCGACGCGATTGTCTCCGCAGTCTTCTCTGTTGCGGTTGTCGCAGTACTGTTTCGATGGTTCGCCCCGGAGGAGGCCTTTCCTGTCAAGTGGAAACCGGGCGTCACTGCACACCTCGATGTGACAGGCGAACGCGGTGAGGCGATCCGCCAAGCGGTCGGAGAACAGCTCGGGATGGAAGTTCTCGCCATCAAGCCGTTCGGTCTCGAGGGATCGGGTGGGTCCACGCCGCTTCGCCTCAAGGTCGCCGGAGATCCAGATCAATACGTGTTCGCCAAGCTCTACAGCCAGGTGCACCTGCGGTCGGACCGCTGGTATAAAATCGGTCGGACGATTCTGTACGGGTCGCTCGAGGATGAAGTGCATTTCACATCGGTCCGCCGCCTGGTCGAATACGAGGACTACATACAGCGGGTCATGCGCGACGCCGGCGTACCGAGCGCCGAGCCGCTCGGAATCGTCGAAATCTCCCCCGAACGTGAGTACTTGATCGTCAGCGAGTTCTTGGATCGATCCCAGGAGCTCACCGAAGCCGAGATCGACGACGCAATCATCGACGACGCGCTCAGCGTGGTCCGCTGCATGTGGGACGCTGGTCTCGCCCACCGGGACATCAAGCCGGCCAATGTGATGCTTTGTGATGGGAGGGTGGTCCTGATCGACGTGGCGTTCGGAACCGTTCGACCCAGCCCGTGGCGTCAGGCTGTAGACCTGGCGAACATGATGTTGATCCTTGCGATGCGTACCAATGCCCAACGGGTGTACGACCGAGCTCTCCTCCAGTTCGCACCTGAGGACATCGCGGAGGCGTTCGCGTCGACCCGCAGCGTGACTCTGCCCTCTCAGTCTCGGAGTTCGCTTGCGCTGCTCAAGAAAGAGAAGGGGATCGACATCGTCGAGGAGTTCCGTCGACTCGCCCCAAGCCGGGAACGCATCTCGATCCAACGTTGGAGTCCGAGGCGGCTGCGGCTCACGGCAGGCGCGTCGCTCGTGGCCATCTTCGTGATCCTGCTCGTCTTTGACAACCTCAGAGGGACCGGTCTTCTATGAGAACTCGATCGATAGTGCTGGCGGTCCTGGTGTCCTTGGCCGGACTCGGGTGCAGCAACCTTGGACTCGGCGAGGCCGCCTGCACCTCGCCCGACTCGGATATTTCGGCCGCAACCATCTTGAACGTGCAGGCCGTCCCGACGGCCAAGTACACGCCGTGCCTCCACGAGCTTCGGCTGGGTTGGGATTCGGTCATCTGGTTCGCCGAAGATGGTCGTGCCGGCTTCGAAATCCAGCGTTCGTTCGTGACGTTCCTCACTGCGACGGTCACCGAATCCTGTGATGTGTCGAACGCTGATCTGGTTTCAACCAGCCCCGATATTGACCGCTACGAGGACGTTGACTTCCAGGCCGCCGACATCCACGTCACCATCGTCCCTTCCGGTGAGGATCCGCTGTTCAGATCCCGCCAACTGGTCCATGAGCTGGAAGGGACCCAGCTTCGCGACCGGCCGCTGATCCTGACCATCGATGATCAGATCGAGCAGTCGGTTTCAACCCGGCTCGACCGGGCGTTGAAGCAGCACGAGTACGTACTGATCATCGATGAAGTCGACGCAGAAGAGCACACAGTCCAGCTGCGTAGCAACAATCCGAACGTCGTCGGACGCGGTCTCCCGGCCGACGACGCACTGGATCTGATCGAGGAGCACCTGCCCGAGGTGTACTACCGAGGGAGTTGGTACTTCACCTTTGACGGCGGCTGCATCACCTACCGGTTCGACGCCAAGGGCCCGCTGGCCGAAACCGTGGCCGCTGACGCTCAGGACGCCCTTGGCTTCTTCAACGCCGAGCAGCTCCGGGATGTAGCCCGCAACGCGGGCTACTACATCGAATAGGCCCCCAGAGCAGCGTCGCCGCTACAGCTCGGCGATCGAGTCGAGAATATTGAGCCGGGATGCCCTTCTCGCCGGGAGCGAGGCCGACACGAGCCCCGCCAGCGCGGCGATCACAACGTAGACAGCAAGCGTCGCAAACGGGATCGACAGACGGTCGATGAAGTCGCTCGGGATCGCAAGCACCGCGATCCAACCGAAGGCGATTCCGACGAGCACTCCGAGCAGCGCACCGAAGACCGAAACCACGCCGGCTTCGAGCCTGATGAGGCTTCGAGTTTGTCGACGGGTCATGCCGATTGCTCTCATCAGGCCGATCTCCCGTGTGCGCTCCAGGACCGAGAGCGCCATGGTGTTGGTGATGCCGAGCAGGGCGATGATGATGGCGAGACCCAGAAAGACGTTGATGATGATCAGGAATGAATCGAGCTGACCTTCGATGCGGTCACGGAACTGTGCATTCGTTTCGAAATCGAGCTGGGGAAAGGCGGTGGCGAGGGGCTCGAGCGCTGCACCGCCAGCCGTTTCATTGACACCGGGAGCCAGTTTGGCGGAAAGTACCGCGTCGTCTTGTGAACTGAAGTTCTCGTCCCATCCGGCCAGATCGATGATGTAGTCGCCGATCAGGAACGGGTTGTCGTAGATGGCGCCGACCTTCAGCGACCGTGTGCCTACCGCAGCGAACTGGATCGGGAGTTGATCTCCGACCGCCAGGCCGCGGTCTTCGGCAACGTCGGTGTGGATCAGCACGTGCTGTGCATCAGCGGCTTGTGCCGGATCGCCAGAGGTCACGCCAACGGCGAGGAGGTCTTCAAGCAACGTGAGATCCGTCGCGGCGACCTGGTGTTCGGATCCGCCGATTCGTGCGTTGCCGTACCGGACCGCAGAGACCTCCTGGAACTCGGGCAGGGCTGCGACCTGGTCAGCCAGTCGGTTCGAGAACGTTCCCCCGTTCGGAGCTGTGACGAGGAAGTCCGAGGTCACGGTGGAGCCCATCTCGGCCCGAAAGGACGCCTTCAACGACGTCGCAACCACCGTGGCCATGGCTACCAGCGCGAGACCGATCATCAGGCCGGCTGCGGTGGATGCGGTGCGCTTGTTGTTCTTGGCAGCATTTTCTCGAGCCATGTGGCCAGTGATCTTGTTGCTGGGCAGGTGCTCGAGGGGTCGACCGAGGAACGAGGCGGACGGGGTCGAGAACAGCGGTGAGAACATGGAGATCGAGACGAATACAAGCACCGCACCGAGCCCCAGGACGGTGAGAAGAAGGCCGGTGTTGTCCGTGCCGCCCAGGAGTCCGTAGGCCATTGCGCTTCCGCCCACGATGGCGAGGATGATGGCGATGATCGTGCGGCGGGTTCCTTCGCCGGAACCGAACTTGAAGCCGGCTCGGAGCCCTGCCATCGGCGAGATCCCGGACGCCCGGCGGGCCGGTGACAGTGCAGCCACCAGTGTTACCCCGACACCGACCACAAGGGCGGCGACGACAGTTCGAGTCGAAATGATGATGTCGATGCTCGGCAGCGTGAAGCCAAGTGCATCCATCAGTGCGGCGACACCGAAAGCGAGTCCAACACCGCCCGCCAATCCGAGGATCGACGCCGCAACACCCACAATCAGCGCCTCGAACATCGCACCGAAGCGAATTTGGCGGGAACTGGCTCCCAGCGCTCGCAGGAGGGAGAGTTGCCGAACCCGTTGTCCCAGCAGAATGTTGAACGTGTTGGCGATGATGAAGGTGGACACGAACACGGCGACAAGGGCAAACGCGAGCAGGATGTTGCCGAAGATGTCTACGAAGACCCCGAAGTCCTCTTGGTCCGCTTCGATCAGAACCTCGCTGCCGACGGCTTGAATGTTGTTCGGCAGGGCAGCTTCGAGACGGCGAATCAACTCCGCGGGTTCGACGTCCGCGGCAGCGCGGACATCGATCGACTGCAACAGGCCTTCGCTTCCGTTGAGTCGTTGGACTTCATCGAGCTGGAATGACATGAGAACGGCGCCCGCAAGCGTGTTCTCTTCCCCAAAGCGGTTGATTCCGCTGAGCGTGAACGGTTCGGGTCCGTCGATTCCTATCAGGTCATAGGTCTGGCCGACCACCATGCCTTCGCGTTCGGCGGTGCCTTGATCGAGCGCGAATTCACCCGGTCCGGGCACGCTGCCCTCGACCAAGGTCAACGAACTCAGTGTGGACCCGTCCCAACTCACCGAGATGATCGGGGCACCCGTGGTCGTGACCGGCTCACCGCTGGCGGTGGTCGGCACGATCTTGAGGGTCTCGGCGTTTGGGTTGACCGACTCGACCCCGTCGACGGCGGCGACGACGTCCAACCACGACTCGTCGATCGGTCGGTCCTCGAAGGCGACCTCGTCGAAATCGCTGCGGGCTAGCACTTGAGCGTCTACGTCGGAGTAGCTGTCGGTCGAAATCGACTCGAACGTCGATCTCAGCCCGTCGGTCAGAACGAATGACGCGACGACGAAACTCACACCAAGCAGCACCGAGAACGTCGTGAGCGCGAACCGCAGCCGATTGCTCCTCATGTTTCGGAGACTCAGTATGACCATGGCCTTCATGTCGCGATACCTCCAGTTGTGACTCCTTCGGCCTCGACATGACGCACAGTCCTTCGCCGACGCACTGTCTTTCGCCCTCGGGTGGCCACGATGCGACCGATCATCTTCAAGTCTTGTCGGTGCGGTGAGCACCCATAGAGGCAAATGTCATGAGAAGCCGTGACTGATGCCCCCGGATGCCGTCAGAAGGTGACGAAGTGATCTAGTCGAGCGGGCCATCGAGCACGAGACTCCCGTCATGTCCACGGCCCAGCAGCAGCCTTCGAAGCCAACCGACACTGCATCGCCGGGCAGATCTGTGCGACGACATGACCTCGATGCGTTGCGGGGTTTCGCCATGGTTCTGGGTATTGCACTTCACGCTTCGATGTCGTTCTTCACCGGATTCTGGGTGGTGCAGGACGTCACCGCTGACGACGACTCCTACTTCGACGAGTTCTTCCATGCGGTGCACGGATTTCGTATGCCTCTGTTCTTCCTGCTCAGCGGGTTTTTCACTGCGATGTTGTGGCGCCGACGAGGCTTGGGTGAACTCCTCATTCAGAGATTGAAGCGGATTGCCCTGCCGTTGGCCATCGGGCTGGTCACGATCGTTCCGGCCGTCAACTGGAGCATCGACTGGGCGATCGACAACGGTGTCGAGGACTACATCGATGAGAGCGGTGATATTTGGGCGGCGGTGTTCGTCGGCAACGGGCCAGCGGTCGAGGAGTTGTTGGTGAGGGGAGTCGATGTGAATGCGCCGAATCCCAGCGAAGGCGGTGATCGACCACTCCATGTTGCCGCATTCGTTGGCGATGTCGACATGGTGGAACTGCTGCTTGCCAACGGAGCAGATCCAAACCTGCGGGCCCCTGGCGGGCTGCCGGTTGAGTACGCCGTCTTCGTGGGCAGCGACCCGGTGGCCCAGCGCCTGGTGGATGCCGGCTCTGTGGATCCCCGTGCCGGCGGCGAAGAGTGGGAGGAACTTTCCTACTGGGCAGAGGGCGAAGCCGAGGCCGAACGGGCCGAGGCCAAATTCGGACTCGCGTCGTGGCTCACCAGCTTGCACCATCTGTGGTTCCTCTGGTTCCTGCTCTGGCTGGTTGCTGGGTTTGCCGTCATCGCATTCACACTCGATCGCGTGCGGTGGATCAGCGCTGCGGTCCGCAGTTGGTCCCCGCTTCTGATGTGGGCGCTCGTACCCATCGCGGTTGTGCCTCAGCTGCGGATGGGAAATGGTGGCGACATCCCGGTGTTCGGTCCCGACACGTCGACCGGTTGGCTACCGATCTGGCATGTCCTCGGCTACTACGCCGTGTTCTTCGCCTTCGGATCGTTCCTCTTCGGCCAGAAGGATCGAAACGGCGAGCCGCTGGTCGGCTCCCTCGGACGGTGGTGGCCGGTCTTGTTGCCCTTGGCGTTCTTCGTAGTACTGCCGGTCGGGCTTCATCTGACCTTCGGCACCGACACCGCATGGCCACTGGTCTCGATGGTTCAAGTGGGCTACGCGTGGCTGGCGATCGTCGCCCTTTTGGGTCTCTTCCGAGCCTTGCTCGGGGTTGAACGACGGGGAGTTCGCTACCTCTCAGACTCGGCATATTGGCTCTACCTGGCCCACTTACCAATCGTGGTAATCGCGCAATCCTGGATCAGGCACTGGGACCTGCCAGCGACCGTCAAATTCCTCGGTTTGACCACCGCGGTCACCATCGTGCTGCTCATGTCCTACCAACTGTTTGTTCGCTACACCGCTCTCGGAACGCTTCTGAACGGCAAACGCATCCGACCCGGTCAGAGGTAGCTCGACTTCAAGACTGCGGCCGCGTCGACGTCCGCTCGGGGTCAGGTGTCGGAGCGAGCGCTACCGTCGTGGAGATGGTCGATGTCGTACGTCACTATCGCAGCGATGGATTGACCTCCAGAATCCTGGACGCACTGGCCGAGGCCGGCTACTCGACCGAATCGATCGATGCCGACACCCTGGCTGGTGTCGACGAGTTCCACCTCGGCGGCCGATCCGCCACCGACGAGATCATCGAGATCCTCGCCGGCACCGACCCGGGGACGGTGCTCGACGTTGGTTGCGGGATCGGTGGATCGGCCCGAACCATCGCCTCCCGGCTCGGATGTCAGGTGGTCGGGATCGACCTCACGCCCGAGTTCATCGAAACGGCGGTCGAGCTGACGCGGCTCGTTGGTCTCGACGATCGAGCCCGATTCCGGGTTGGGTCTGCCACCGAGCTCGGCTTGGAAGACGGCTCTGTCGACTCGCTGGCCATGGTGCACGTGGGAATGAACATCGACGACAAGAACGCGCTGGCCGCCGAATTCGCACGGGTCCTCACACCCGGCGGTACTGCGGTCATCTACGACATCATGCGGATGGGGGATGGCGATCTGGAGTTCCCTCTACCGTGGGCAGCCTCGCCGTCCTCGAGTTTTGTTGCGACACCGCAGGCCTACGTGGAAGCGCTCCACTGGGCTGGCTTCGAGGTTCAGCCGCCTGCTGACAAGACCTCTCAGGTCCTCAGCGTGATTTCCTCCGCAGCTGAACAGCCGGCGCCTCCGGTGAACCTCGGACACCTGATGGGATCGGGATTTCCCTCGATGTTCGCGAATCTGATGGGGTCGGTGCGCTCCTCTGACGTGGCACCAATGCTCCTGGTCGCACGCGCTCCCGCCGCTGACGTGGGCTGACAGCGCCGAACGCTTCGTCACAGAAATGGTGGCTCAGTCCTTGACAGGCACGACCCCTCTCGTATATCAACATATCTTTATATTCGGATTAACTGATGTAGCATGAGGAATGCGGAACGGCAGGAGCGGGCGTGGACCAACTACTCGAAGGACTGAAGGCGATTGCCGAACCCACTCGGCTCCGTATCGTCGCCGTCCTTGAATCCTGCGAGCTGACCGTTTCCGAACTCTGCACCGTTCTCGGCCAGACCCAGCCCAGGGTGAGCAGACACCTACGACTCCTCACCGAAGCGGGTCTGCTCAGCCGTCAAGCCGAGGGCACCAGTGCCTACTACGGTCTGCGCCGCCTTCCCGACGGAGACGGACTGGTCCACGCCATCGCTCCGCTGATCGATCGGTCGTCTCCCGTGTATCAGAGGGACCAAGCCCGACTCGAAGCCGTTCGGGCCGACCGAGCGGTGCGAGCGGCGGAGTATTTTGCCCAGGTCGCTGAAGAGTGGGATGAGCTCCGCGAAATGCACGCTCCGACCAACCAGGTGGAAGAGGCGATGCTCGCCGCAGTACCGGCGGACTCGGTGCGCACGGTGCTCGATATCGGAACCGGCACCGGGCGCATCCTCGAGTTGTTTGCGGACCGAGCCGAAACAGGTCTCGGCATCGACCTCAGCCGCCAGATGCTCGCGGTTGCGCGAGCTCGACTCGACGACGATCGACTGAGCCATTGTTCGGTCCGCCACGCCGACATCTATGACCTCGATGTGGAACCGGACACCCAGGATCTGGTGATCCTCCACCATGTGCTTCACTTCCTTCCCGATCCGGTATCGGCGGTTGAGACAGCTGCTCGTACGGTGGCCCCGGGCGGCACGCTCCTCATCGTCGACTTCGCGGTTCACGACCTGGAACGGCTCCGGGCCGACCATGCGCATCTGCATCTTGGGTTCGCCGAAACCGAAGTTGCCGGTTGGTGCCGCTCCTTCGGTCTCGACGACATCGCAGTACAACACTTCACCGTGCCTCCCGACCCGAGCCACGATGCCCTGACCGTGACGCTCTGGACCGCCGCCAAACAGCTAGCCAAGAAAAACACGACCGTCGACCCACGACCACTCGAGGTTTCACGATGACCGACACATTGATCACCGAAGCAGCGGAGCGACTAGGGCGGCGGCGAGTTCCGGTGACTCCCATCTCAGAAGAGCTTGGAGTCTCGTTCGAGTTCTTCCCGCCCGCGACCGCGGCAGGCTTCGACACCCTCCAGGACTGCACCACCGCCCTCGCACCTTTCGACCCCACGTTCGTGAGCGTCACCTACGGCGCGGGAGGCAGCACGCAGGACAAGACGTTTGCTGCACTTGACCAGCTGCGAGCCCACACGGATCTGAGGGTGGCAGGCCATCTCACCTGTGTTTCGGCCAACACGGAAACGATTGCAGAGGTCGTGGATACGTATCGGTCAAAGGGTGTTCGGCACATCGTTGCGCTCCGCGGTGACGTTCCTGCTGGTGCAAGCGACGGTGGTGTGCACGCCGACGGTTACAGAACCGCTGCGGAGTTGGTGGCCGGACTCCGAGAACGCGCCGATAGCGACGAGCTGGAGATTTCGGTTGGTTGTTACCCCGAGGTCCACCCCAAAGCCACATCCGCGACGGCCGACATGGACAACCTCAAGCGTAAACTCGACGCTGGCGCTGACCGAGCGATCACGCAGTTCTTCTTCGACCCCGAGATCTACCTGCGGTTTCTCGACGACGCGCGCCAAGCCGGTATCACCGCCCCGATCGTTCCGGGCATCATGCCGGTTACCAATTTTGCGGGAATCTGTCGATTCTCAGAACGGTGCGGAACCAGCGTGCCTGACTGGATGCATGATCTGTTCGCAGGTCTTGACGATGCGCCCGAGGTTCGGGAACTCGTGGCGGCAACGGTGGCGGCCGAGATGTGCAAGCGTCTCGTGGAGCACGGTGTCCGTGACTTCCACTTCTACACGATGAACAAGCCGAATCTCACTGCTGCCACGTGCCGCATTCTCGGGATTCGCTCATTATCGAATGCCAGGGACGAGGCCAAAGTCTCATGAGCACGATCGAGCGAGAGCGGAGAGTCTCACAGCTCCGAGACGCACTAGCCGAGCGGGTGTTGGTGCTGGATGGCGCAATGGGCACCAGCATTCAGAACCTCGGCCTGGGCGAAGCCGACTTTCGGGAGGGCATCGCTGACGGGCATCCTGACGAGTTGTTCGGCAACAACGATTTCTTGTCACTGAC
>JBLYYW010000132.1:0-8184 GCA_048550155.1 Acidimicrobiales bacterium
ACCTGGTGTCGACATCCAGAAGACCCCTGA
This sequence comes from Acidimicrobiales bacterium, assembly GCA_048550155.1. Taxonomy (GTDB): domain Bacteria; phylum Actinomycetota; class Acidimicrobiia; order Acidimicrobiales; family SZUA-35; genus JABDIY01. Next base: position 31 of record JBLYYW010000132.1, read on the forward strand.
CTTGCAGCAACTGCACGTCGGGGAGACTGCCACCTTCACCATCACGGTGACCAACAATGGCGATCAGGACCTTGCGGACCTGACCGTGTCCGACCCGCAGGCACCAAGCTGTGACACCACCATCGCCGCGCTGGCGATCGGGGAGTCGACCAACTACACGTGCACGCTCGACAACGTGACGGCCGACTTCACCAACATCGCCTCAGTGGACGGAACCGATGCCCTGGGCAATCCAGTTTCGGACTCTGACGATGCGGCTGTTGACGTCATCGACCCGGCAATCGACATTCAGAAGACGCCGGATGCGCAGTCGGTGGTTCTTGGCGGCACCGCAACTTTCGACATCACAGTGACCAACACCGGTGATGTTGACCTGAGCGGTGTTGCGGTTTCCGACCCGGCCGCACCGGGTTGTGACGCCAACCTCGGTTCGTTGGCAGTCGGCGCCTCGAGCACCTACTCGTGCACGTTGGACAATGTCACTGTGGACTTCACCAATACCGCATCGGTGACCGGTACCGACCCGATCGGGCTCGATGTCACCGATAGCGACACCGCCGACGTCACCGTGCTGGTGCCGGCGATTGACATTCAGAAGACCCCGGATCTGCAGCAGGCTCGTGCCGGCGACACAGTCGACTTCATCATCACTGTGACAAATGCCGGCGAGACACCGCTGCGCAACGTGGTCGTCAGTGATCCTCTTGCCCCGGCATGTGATGCCGTCATCGGCGACATGGTTGTTGGCGAGTCGAGCTCGGTGATCTGCTCGCTGACCGTAACCGACGATCTCACCAACACTGCGAGTGTCACCGGTGACGACCCGCTCGGCAACGCGGTCACCGATAGCGATACTGCCGACGTGAACGTGATTGCTCCTGCGATCTCGATCTCGAAGTCACCCGACGGCCAGGCCATCGTTACCGGCGGGACGGCAACCTTCACGATTGAGGTCACCAACACCGGTGATGCTGATCTGACCGGTGTGACTGTGACCGACGCCGCCGTTCCCGCTTGTGATGCCGTGATCGGCGACCTGGCGGTTGGCGCTTCGAGCTCCTACACGTGCTCAGTGAGCGATGTGGACGCTGACTTCACCAACACTGCGGCCGTTGTCGGAACCGATCCGGTTGGGCTGGATGTGAGCGACTCCGATACGGCAGACGTGACGGTCCTCGTGCCCGGTCTCGACATTCAGAAGACCCCGGACACGCAGACTGTGCTTGCGGGCGACGATGCGACCTTCACCATCATCGTCACCAACACCGGACAAACCGATCTGCTTGCAGTGACCGTCACTGATCCGCTGGCCCCTGCCTGTGACAATGCTGTTGGCGACCTGCCGGTTGGTTCGGCACCGGTCACCTACACCTGCACGGTCACCGCCAACGCTTCGTTCACCAACACGGCTTCGGTCTCCGCAACGGATCCGCTGGGCAGCCCGCTCAACGATTCGGACACGGCAGATGTCGTTGCACTGCTGCCGAGCAACATCGAGGGCACCATTGCCCACGATGTCGCTGGTGACGGTGTCATCGACGCTGGCGACACCGGTCTTGCCGGTATCGATGTAACGGCGACCTGGGCCGGCCTCGACGGCGTGTTCGGAACGGCTGATGATGAGGTCTTTGTTGTCCAGACCGACAGCAACGGCGACTACAGCTTCGATCTGGTGCCGCCCGGCGACTATCAGATCCAGGTGGATACCGCCGATCTGCCGGCAGGCATCGACTTCCAGACTCTCGACCCTGATTCTGTTCCCGACGACAGCACCGCACTGACGTTGCCAGAAGACACGACCATCGTCGATGTCGACTTCGCCTACACGGCGACCGGTTCCATCGGCGACACGGTGTTCATCGATCTTGACGGCAGTGGCACCCAGGAGTCGGGTGAGCCCGGCGTCGGCGGTGTCGACGTGACGGTCACCTGGCACGGTCCTGACGGTGTCGTCGGGGGCGGCGACGACCTGGTGTTCACAACCACGACGGCGCCCGATGGCACCTATCTGGTCTCCGGCTTGCCTGCCGGTGACTTCACGGTGGTCATCGACAGCGCCGATATCCCCGTCGGCCTCAGCGGCGACCTCGACCAGACACTGGTGCTTGGTCCGGCCGAGGCTCGTGACGATGTTGACTTCCCGCTGGTTGGCGCCGGTTCGATCGGTGACCAGGTCTTTGAAGACCTCAACCAAAATGGCGTCTTCGACAGCGGCGAGCCGGGTGTTGCCGGCGTGCTGGTGACCTTGACCTGGGCCGGCCCCGACGGTGTGATGGGGACCAGCGACGATGTTGTGATCACGACAACCACCGATGGCAACGGTCAGTACCTGGTTGGCGGTCTTCCCGCCGGCGAGTATCTCGTCGAGCTTGACGAAACCACGATCCCGGCCGACTTGGGTACCGCACCACCGGTGACCATCTTGTTGCCCGCTGGCGACGTCGATCTGACCGCGGATTTCCCGTTGGTCGGAAACCGTCCCCCGGTTGCCGTCGATGACTCTGATGTCACCGACCAGGACACGCCTGTAGTCATCACCGTGCTCGATGACGACAGTGATCCTGACGGACACGATATTGAGATCACCGACACGACGGATCCGAGCAACGGCACCGTGACCGTCAACCCCGACGGCACCATCACATACACACCGAATCCTGGATTCTCCGGAACTGACACCTTCACCTACACAATCTGTGAGGTTGCGGGAACCGTCGGTGGGATTCCTTCGACCGGTCTGTGTGACACCGCGACCGTGACTGTCACGATCGACCCGGTTGATCAGCCTCCTGGGCCGGAAGCCTCCTTCCAGTCCGTGGTTGTCGGCGATCCGCTCAGCCCGATTCCGGTTTCTGATCCCGAGGGTGGTCCGGTGACGGTTACCTACATCAGTGGCGAGCTACCCCCTGGGATCACGATGAACCCGGATGGCACGTTCAGTGGTGTCACTACCGAGATCGGCACCTACACGGTGGTCGTTGAGGTCTGCGATGCCGGCGATCCTCAGGTCTGCATCGAGCACACTCACACCATTGCGGTGACACCGGTGACTCTGCCCGGCCCGCCGGATCCGGATCCGGATGATCCGCCACCGACGCTGCCGTTCACAGGAGCGAACTTCGGTGAGCTGTTCGTCACAGCACTGATGCTGCTGTTGGCAGGCGCCGGTCTGGTCCTCTTCTCCAGGAAGCGTGAGCAGTCGTAGAAACTCAATAGGTCCGGCCTCGACAGGGTCTCCGATCGGGATGCCGATCGGAGACCCTTCGGCTTTCGCTACGCAAGAGCGGTCTTGGGCGCTAGTTTGCGGCTCCCCTGATGGCCTGAGATGACTTACACAACCCTTCTTCTGGACTTCGATCACACGCTCTTGGACTCGGATGCATCCGAAATAGCCGCGTATGAGATGACGCTGCGCAAGTACGGCATACGAAATGCAGCGGACCACTTCGCTGCTTACAAGGTGGTCAACCGGTCCCTGTGGGCTGCTGTGGAGCGCGGCGAGATCCCGCCTGGCGATGTGAAGGTGCGGCGCTTTGAGCTGTTCGCCGACGAACTCGGCATTGATGTCGACGCCGCCGCGATGGGCCAGGATTTCATTGAGGCCTTCGCCTTGTACGGCGATCTGTTTCCGACGGCCCGCGACGTGCTCGAGGGACTCGCCGCTAGGGCGAGCCTGGCCATGGTCACCAACGGGCTGAGCGAGGTGCAGCGCACCCGGATCGATCGTCTCGAAATCGAGCAGTACTTCGACGCGATCGTTATCTCGGCCGAAGTCGGGTTCACCAAGCCGGGCCCAGAGATCTTCGATGTTGCGTTCGAGCGACTTGGCCACCCGGCGAAGACCGCGGCGGTGATGATTGGAGACAGCCTCACGTCCGATATCCGCGGCGGTGCCAACTACGGTCTCGCCACTTGCTGGTACAACCCTACCGGCAAGACGGCTTCACCCGACGATCAGATCACTCACGAGGTGTCTTCCCTCACCGAGTTGATTCCGTTGACCCGTGACCCAGGCGCGCCAACGCCGCCGGTTTAGGCGGCGGCGCTGGCAATCGGCTCGGGAGGAGGATGAGCCGAAATCTGGGGTTGTGGCTAGGCAGCCAGCGGAGGTGCGATGACAACCGGGATGGACGAGCGTGCCACGGAGGCCTTCCATTTGCGGCGGTTGACGAGACGCTGTGGCATGGCAACGGAGGTGGCCGCGTCGCGGGTTGCTCGTCCGAAGACGACCCGATCAGCGTCTGAGCTGTCTTCGACGAAAGCAACCTGGTGGTTGCCACCAAAGCGGGCTGAGTAGTTCTCGGCCAGTCTCTCGACATAGATCTCGTGGGCGTCCGGGTACGAGAGGTCCTCGGCGTTCGCGAACGCGGTGACCGCGGCGACCGTCTTGCGGGAGAAGAGAACCACAACGGTGGCTCGTCCGCCCCTGTCGACGACCTGCTTGGCAAAGTCGATGGTTGTTTCGCCGTCGAGCGCGGGCTCGACTACGGCGACGATGTGTTCTTGGGAAGTCATTTCGGTCTCTTTCATATGGTGTTCAGTTCTTCTTCCGGTGACCAGGGGATGGTTCCGATGAGTTCCCATAGGTACTCGTCGTCGACTGGTGCTCCGGTGAGGAGGATGCGGTAGTAGATGGGTCCGAGGATGTGGTCGAGCATCAGTTCGACTTCCTCGTTTGTGGTTGCGGTGGGGACGATCTGACGGATCATCACTGCGGGAATGGCACGACGCTGTTTCCAGTAGTGCTCGAAGCCGGCGGCGAGACGTTCGTTGCGACCGGACGCTCCAACGATCCCCGAGATGATGGGCCCGATTTCCGATTTCAGATTCACCCGCACGATGTCCTGCAGGAATACGAACAGTGCGTAGCGCGGGTCGTCGAGCTGCGGGATCGGCACCTGTTGCTCTGAGAGCACGGTCAGGACGTGGAGGACCAGATCCTCTTTTGACTTCCACCGCCGGTACAGAGTGTCCTTGCCGACGCCGGCCTGGCGGGCAATCTCGTCCATCGAGGTGCCGGTGAATCCCTTGCGGGCAAGCACCGCACGGGCGGCTTCCAAGATGGCGCGGTCGACCGCCGGGTCACGTGGTCTGCCCCTTCTTGTGGTTGTGGTCCTGGTCGTCATCTGAATACAATACCATACTGTCCCGTATGGGTAAACACCCACAGATAGATAGACCTGGTTTCTGTCGGTCTGCGTTACCATGGCGGCACCGATCTGGAGTTGCATAAACCACCCAGATCGCCGACGATGGAACCGGTTCACTACGAGCTGTCGATGCCGACAGTATTCCTTGGGCCTCCCCCACACCACATCCCCATTGCCAGGAGCAAGACATGCTTAGAACGCCGCAGCGAGCCAAGAGCCTCGCAGTGCTCACCAGCGGAGGTGATGCCGCCGGCATGAATGCTGCGGTGCGCGCCGTCGTCCGTGCCGGGCTTGCCGCCGATCTTGATGTCTATACGGTCTACGAGGGCTTCCAAGGGCTTGTCGATGGCGGGGAACGTATCCGGCGTGCCACATCGGAGTCAGTTGGCGGGATCCTGCACCAGGGCGGCACCGTGCTCGGAACTGCACGTTGCGAGCGGTTCCGCACCCCTGAGGGTCGTCGCCAGGCCGCCAAGAACCTCGTCCTTCTGGGTATCGATGCGCTCGTTGTCATCGGCGGCGATGGCAGCCTCACCGGCGCCAACCTGTTCCGCGAGGAGTGGCGCGATCACTTGAAGGACCTTGCTGGCACCGGCGAGATCGAACAAGACATGGCCGATGCCCATCGTCGCCTGACCCTTATCGGCATGGTTGGCTCGATCGACAACGACATGTTCGGAACCGACATGACAATCGGGGCGGACACCGCGTTGCACCGGATCACCGAAGCCATCGATGCCATCCACAGCACCGCCTCGAGCCACAAGCGAGCCTTCGTCATCGAGGTTATGGGTCGCAACTGCGGCTACTTGGCCCTGATGAGTGCCATCGCCGCCGGCGCCAACTGGGTGCTGATCCCGGAGAACCCTCCCGAAGAGGACAACTGGGAAGAGTCGATGATCGATGCGCTCGAGGCCGGCCGGTCCATTGGCCGGCGACTCAACATCGTGATCGTCGCCGAAGGCGCTCAAGATCGAAACGGCAACCCCATTACTGCCCAGCACGTCAAGCAGACGCTCGAGGATCGTCTCGGAGAGGACACGAGGGTGACCAGCCTCGGCCACGTCCAGCGTGGTGGGGCGCCGAGCGCATTCGACCGTTACCTCAGCACTGTGCTCGGGTACGCCGCGGTCGAACAGATCCTCACCTCCCCCGCTGCCGAGCCGCAACTGATTGGCTTGAAGGAGCACCAGATCATCAGCTCGCCGCTGATGGAGTGTGTCGAGCAGACGCACGCCGTTGCCGACCGGATCGCCGAACGTGACTACGAAGCGGCCATGGCCATGCGTGGTGGCAGCTTTGGCGACTCGTTCAGAATGATCAAGACCATGGTGCGCGCCCAGCCCCATCCCCCCGATCCCGAGCAACGCCGTCTCCGTCTCGGCATTCTCCACGCTGGGGGCCCGGCACCGGGCATGAATCCAGCAGTGCGTGTTGCAGTCAGGGTCGGCATCGACAACGGGCACACGATGTTTGGAATCCGTAACGGCTTCCGCGGCCTCGAAGTCGGCGACATCGAAGAGATGGACTGGATGAGTGTCAACGGATGGGCCTCCCGCGGCGGTGCCGAACTCGGCACCAGCCGCCACCTGCCCCGCAACGGGCATTTCGCCGACATCGCCGCCCAGATTGAAGAACACCAGCTCGACGGTCTCCTGATGATCGGAGGGTGGGCCGGCTATCGCGCCGCCCATCGGATGCAGGCGCACGCCGACGAGTATCCGGCACTGCGCATCCCCGTCGTGTGCCTCCCTGCAGCGATCAACAACGATTTGCCTGGGTCCGAGCATGCGATCGGCGCCGATACCGCGCTCAACAACATCGTTTCCGACGTCGACAAGATCAAGCAGTCTGCCGTTGCCTCCGGGCGATGCTTTGTTGTCGAGGTCATGGGTCGTGACTGTGGCTACCTAGCGCTCATGAGTGGACTGGCCACGGGGGCCGAGCGTGTCTATCTGCCGGAAGAGGGAATCTCGCTGAAAGATCTCGAGGCCGATGTCAGTGATCTCAAGAGCGGGTTCCGCCACGGCAAGCGTCTCGGACTCGTCATCACCAGCGAGCACGCGGACACTGTTTACAACAGCGGGTTCATCAAGGCGCTGTTCGAGCGAGAAAGCGAAGGCCTCTTCAGCGTCCGTCAATCGATCCTGGGGCACATCCAACAGGGCGGCGACCCCTCCCCGTTCGATCGGATCCAAACCACCCGATTAGCGTCGAAGTCGCTCGAGTATCTGATCGAGCAAGCGCTCAGCGACTCACCGGCAAGCGCCTTCATCGGGCTGATGCACGGCAAGATTCGTTTCACTCCACTCACGGAGTTCCCCGACATGATCGAGCCCGAAGCCCATCGCCCCCGGGAGCAATCCTGGATGGCGCTGATGCCGCTGGCCAAGGTCATGGCCCGTCCCGGGTTGCCCAAGCTGTAGTCATAACCGCTCAACAAGTGTTGCCATCGTGTCGATACGTGTTACTGTTCCGCCTGCCTCACCGATCGGAGGCCAGCGCTTCGTCGCTTCATCGGTGATCAACGGCAGCTTTCTTCTCACACGGTTGGACCGCCTCTTCGGCCGAAGCTAGAACCTCTAGGCAGATGTGCCACACGTTCCAGCGAGGACCGAATACAACCGACTACTTCCCCCATCCTGGGACCAGGAGAAATAATGACGACTACGTTCGCCCAACTCGGGCTGCCTGAGGCGCTCGTGCGAGCTCTCAGCCAACGCAAAATTACAGAACCATTCCCGGTACAAGCCGTCACGATTCCCGATGCCCTCGCCGGCCGGGACGTGTCGGGCAAGGCTCCGACCGGGTCGGGCAAGACCCTCGCCTTCGGGCTCCCGTTGCTCGCCAACGTCGAGAAGGCATACAAGAACAAGCCAAAGGCACTCATCCTGGCGCCTACTCGTGAACTCGCTGAGCAGATCAAGCGTGAGCTGGTCGGTCCTACCAAGGCGATGAAGCGTCACGTCTTCGCCGTCTACGGTGGAGTCTCGTACGGCCCGCA
>JBLYYW010000133.1:0-5707 GCA_048550155.1 Acidimicrobiales bacterium
CGATGATTCCCATGCCGCCCATCCACTGCGTGAGCGCCCTCCACAACAGGATCCCCTTAGGAAGCTCGCCGGGATCGGGAACGATCGAAGCACCGGTGGTCGTGAAGCCCGCTGCCGTCTCGAAGAAGGCATCGGTGAGAGAAGTGATCTCCCCGGTGAACAGGTAGGGGAGCGTCCCAAAGAAGGTCATAGCGATCCACGACAGCCCCACAATGGCGAAACCCTCGCGCGCCGTGAGCTGGGTGTCGTCCGAGCGGCCATATCGCCAGCCCGCGGTTCCGGCTGCGATGGTCACCGCGGCGGCAAGTGTGATTTGGAGAGCGTCGCCGAATTCGCCGTAGATGAGGGCGGTCACAACCGGAGCGAACATGGCGAGACCGGAGGCCCCGACGACAGCTCCGATGACTCTGAGCAGACGGTATCGCGACATCAGCCGGACAGTTCGCCAACGAGGTGGATCGCCCCGGGGAGGGCGATGATGATGAGACGGTCGCCCGCCTCAATCCGATCGAGACCGCGGGGCACAAAGGCACGGTCATCGCGCACAATGCCGCCGACGATCATGTCGTGGGAGAGGTGGATGTCGCGAAGAGTCTTGCCGACGATCTTGCTCGTCTCCTCAACCTCAACCTCGAGGGCTTCAGCATCGCTGTCCTGGAACGTGACAACCGAATGGATCCGCCCCCTCCGCACAAAACGGAGGATCTCGTTGGCGGCAGAGAGGCGTGACGAGACTGCGCCATCGATACCGACACCGTCCAGCAGCGTGGCAAGGTCGAGCCGATGGAAGCGGGCCACTGCGGTTTGGATGCCGACCGCTTTCGCCACCAGGGAGCCCAGGATGTTGATCTCATCCCACCCGGTCAGGGCGAGCACCGCATCGGAGTTCTCCAGACCTTCACTGTGGAACAGTTTCGGGTCGGTGGGGTCGCCGTTAATGGCGATGACCCGCGGGTTGTCGGTGGCGATGCGGCGAACCCGCTCGGGATCCTGGTCGACAAGGATGGTCTGGATACCCGCCTGACAGAGCCGTTTGGCGGTCAACTCGGCGACGCGGGTCGCACCGAGAATCGTTACCTTCCGAGCCGGCTCGAGATGAAGCCCCAGCATGTCGAGCGCGCTGTTGGCTTTGTCGGTCTCGACCATGATGAGGACGTGATCCCCCGGCAGGAGACGGGTGCCGCCGCGGGCGACAATGGTCTCACCATGCCTGATGATGGCGACCACAAGCCAGGACCAGTCGCTGACTTCCTGGCGGAGGTCCTCGAGTGCCATGCCGGCAGCAGGGGCATCCGCGGCGATATGCCCACCGATAAGCTCCAAACTGCCCGCGGCAAACTCACGCATTTCCGAAACGCCGCGTTGCTTGACCAGCAACTCCAAATCTCGTGCAGTGGCGTCGCCTGGATCGATGAGAAGGTCGACACCGAGCCCGACTGCACCGGCCCGCAGCTGAGGATCCTCGACACGGGCGATGCGTCGTGCCGTTCCGATCTTTGCCGCTGCGTGCGCAGAGAGCACGTTGACCGCATCGGACGAGGTAACGGCAATGAACAGGTCCGCCTTATCGACGCCGGCTTGCTCGAGTGTCTCCTGGCTGGACCCGTTGCCGGTTATGACCAGACAGTCGATCTGCTCCTGAACTTCCATGGCCGTGACTGGGTTCGATTCAACGACCACGACGTCCTGGTGCTCGAGGGAGAGTCTTTCGGCGAGGTGAGAGCCAACGGCTCCCGCCCCAATCACAACGATTCGCATATCAGCCTGTCAGTCAGTCGGCAGATATAGCGTAATCGGGTGATCAGCTGCGACCTACCTCATCGGTGCTAGCCGCCGAAGGTCATCACCGCAGCGTGGATGAGCAGCCCAACCAAACCGCCGACCAGGGTGCCGTTTATTCGGATGAACTGGAGGTCGCGGCCGACTTGCAGCTCGAGTCGGCGGCTGGTTTCGTCAGCATCCCATCGTTGGACGGTCGTCGCGATCAGGGAGGCGACCTCCGGCCCCGAGCGCTCGGCGAGATGTGCACCGAGATTCCCGATCCATAGGTCGACGTTGTGCCTCAACTCGGGATCGGTACGGAGTCTCTCTCCGGTCGAGAGAGCGAGTTTTTCGAGCCGCTTCCGTAGATCCGACTCAGGTTGCTCCGCGGCCGCCACCAGCTGGTCTTTGACGGTGTTCCACAAACCGTCTGTCCATGCCTTGAAGTCCGGATGTTCGATGAGTTGCCGTTTGAGCTGCTCGCCGCGCTCCTTCATTTCCGGCGATGTTTTCAGTTGAGCGACGAGGCTGACCGTGCGCTCGTTGAGCAGATGTCGGATCTCGTGGTCAGGGTTCGCTGCTATCTCACCGAGAAACTTCACCAGGCTCGTGTAGATCTTCTCGAAGACGACATCATCCACCTGATCAGGGACCCACCATGGCGACTCTTCACCGATCCGGGTACGCAACATTGCCCGGTTCTCGGCGATGGCCTTGGTGATGCCACGGAGTCCCGCCGATACCAGCGCCTCGTGCTGGCCGCCCTCGATGGCCTTGTCCAAGAGTGATCCGACCAGGGGGGCCGCATCGATCGCCTCGATGCGAGTGGCTGCCATCTCCCGGATGTTGTCTTGAATCTCGTCTTCGTTGACGGCTTCGGCAACGGCCGCGATCACCCCTGAGGCCTGGCGTGCGGCCATCGCGGCGTTCTCTGGCTTGGCGAGCCATTCGCCGAGGCGCCGTGCCGGGTCGGCTTCGCGAATCCTGGCCACAAGCGCATCGGGGTCCATGAAGTTGCGCTGGACGAACTCGCCGAGACCGCGTCCGATGGAATCCTTGCCGCGGGGGATCAGCGCTGTGTGCGGAATCGGGATGCCGAGTGGATGGCGAAATAGCGCCGTCACTGCAAACCAGTCGGCGACGCCGCCGACCATCGCGGCTTCCGCACCTGCCCGCACGTATCCCCAGGCGCCGGTGCCGTCGCTAAAGACGAACGTCGCGATGAAGACGGCGGCGGACAACACCAGGAGACCGCTGGCGTTCCGCTTCATGTTGCGGAGCCGGCGGGCCCGGATCTCGTCAAAGCCTGCAAGCAGGTCTGGTGTGCTCATCGTGGGGAGGGTACGTCTCCAGCGGTTGGTCGTCGATTGTTGGACCCCAATCCGACCGTGGAGTTCTCGTCTGGCCGTCGGTAAGGTACGCAATCGTCTAGGGAGCGCATCGGTGCAGGAGCAGGACACGAGGAGGGCTGGGATCACCGATGGAGCGCGGTCGATGGCGCCGTTGCTCCTCGCAGTTGTCCCATTCGGCCTCGTACTTGGTGTCACCGCTGCGGCTTCCACCGTTGGGGGCGGGCTCGGCATAGCGACATCTTTCATCATCTTTGCCGGCGCGGCGCAATTGGTGACCATCCAGCTGATGGATAGCGGTACCAGCCTGGCTGTGGTCGTCATCACTGCCCTCGTGGTGAACGTGCGGCACCTCATGTACAGCGCCGCCTTGGCTCCCCATTTCAGCGAATTCCCCCGCCGATCTCGGTTGCTGCTCCCGTATCTGCTGACGGACCAGGCGTTTGCTGTATCGATGCTTCGTTACGAGACAACCACCGAGCCCAAGTACAAGCGTTGGTTCTACACCGGTGCTGGGCTCACCCTGTGGGGTTCATGGCAGGTGTCGACTGTGGCCGGGGTTGTGCTTGGTGCACAGATCCCGGAGTCGCTGGGCCTCGGGTTTGCCATACCGCTGGTCTTTCTGGTCTTGTTGATTCCGGTCGTGCAAACACGCCCCGGATTGGTCGCGGCCATCGTGGGTGGGGTTGTCGCGGTCGCAGCTAGTTCGGCGCCGTTTGGTTTGGGTCTCGTGATCGGGGCCTTGATCGGCGTTGTAGCCGGAGTCATGACAGAACGAGCGGGGCAGCGCTGATGTGGGGTGCGGTTGTCATCATCGGTCTCGGGACTTATCTCACTCGTCTCTCGTTCATCGGTGCGTTCGGTGAACGAGAGATGCCGCCATGGATGGAGGTACCGCTGCGCTACGTCGCACCTGCGGTCTTGGGCGCCATCGTGTTGCCTGCTGTCTTGATGCCAGATGGGGTTGTCGAGTTTGCGCCGACCGCGAACCCGAGGTTTCTCGCTGCGGTCATCGCCGGTGCGGTTGCCTACAAATGGCGCAACGTCTCGCTGGTGATCGCCGTAGGTATGGCCTCGCTCTGGATCCTCGACGGGCTCGTGTAGCGTCGTTTTGGCTGTGATTCTGTCGAGAGCTTCGCAGGGCGTCGTCTGAGACCTGCCATGCCCCGTGACGCAGAGGAACGTGCTGCTGCACCGGCCGGCCGCGGATATCTCTCTGATTGTTGTTGACGGCGATGCGTGGCAACCTAAGGGCGCAGCGGGTCTACTAGGGAGCAGCAGTCGGGTGAAGAAAATCGTCGATTGGATCTTCACGATCCCGTTTCTCATTGGCTTCGGTCTCACCCTGGTTGTGTTCGAGCCCATTGCCAGGATTGCCCGATTGTTTGGATTGCGCCCGATGGAAGTGACGATGGGCGTCATGCAGAAGATCCTGCTCGGCGTCTTTCGCATCGGGGGCACCCGACTCCAGATCGAACGTTCGCCGCAGGTCTTGCCGCGTACCGCGTACATAATCGTGTCGAACCATCAAAGCCTCTTCGACATCCCGATATTCGGCGGTCTGCTCTTCAGTAACTACCCCAAATACATCTCGAAACGGGAGCTGGGACGATGGCTGCCGTCCGTTTCCTTCAACCTGACCCACGGCGGGAATGCAATCATCGATCGCGGTGACCCGGTACAGGCCCGTGCCGCCATTCGCGAGCTTGGAGCGGCGGCCCAAGACCGCAATGTTGCCGTTGTCATCTTCCCCGAAGGAACACGATCTCGTGATGGGAGGCTGAAGTCGTTCCGGCTCGGCGGCCTCACTGAGCTGCTTGAAGCTGCTCCTTCGCTACCGGTGGTCCCCACCACGATCGATGGAGCCTGGGAGCTACTCAAGTACAAGCTCTTTCCGGTCCCGTTCGGGACGAGAGTGAAGGTCCGATTCTCTGACCCGCTGCCTCGCCAGGAAGGTGAGGATCCGGCCGAACTATTGCGCCAAGCCCATGACATCATCGAAGGAACACTGCTCGAATGGAGGACAGATGGCTGACACATGCGAATGTCATCAGGAGGTTGCCCGGCTGCACCAGTTCTTCCAGGACTGGTTCCAGGGTGTGTTGGACGTTGACGATTTCGCTGTTTGCGAGCAAGCGCTCGCCGACGGATTCACGATCATTACGCCTGGTGGCGACATGGTTGAACGCAAGGAGATCCTCGAAGCGATCCGCATCCACCGCGGCGGCGAACCGGCCGCGTTCCAGATCAGGACCGTGGGGCGCTCCTGTCAACAGGTGCGTGGCCTGCATCTCTCGACCTACGAAGAGCACCAGACCGGGACGCGGGCAACGGTTCGGCTATCGACCGCCGTCATCGGCTCCGGTGAAACCGGATTCGTCTGGCACGCCGTTCACGAGACGTGGATCACCGCGGCCTAGCTCTGCTGTTTCGTCAAGCAGTCAGAGTTCCGTCCACACGTATTGAACGCCGGGGTTGGTCTTGCTGCGCTGGACCTGGAAGTCCATCGACTTGACCAAATCAAGCATGCGGTGATTCGCAGTGAGAACCTCACCCTCCATCAGATCGAGTCCGCGGGAGCGAGCGATCTCCATCAA
>JBLYYW010000134.1:0-6029 GCA_048550155.1 Acidimicrobiales bacterium
GGGTGGTCCTCCACCCCCCCCCGTGGGCCGCCCGCTCCCCAATTAATGCGCTCCCCCTCGGGCGGGCGGCGGCCGCCCCACGATTCCATGACGACGTGGCCCACACCTATGCCAAGCTCGCCGAATCCGATCCGGACCGCTTCGTCGTGCTGTCAGCCGACGATGGGTTCAGACAGGTCGAATTGGCGATCTGGGCGGTGATCGAGCCGCGGATCTTGGCAGACTCGACCTAGTGCCTCCCGATCCCTACCAACGAGTCGTCGGACAAGATGACGCAGTCGAACGACTGCGAGCGGCAGCCCGCCAGCCGGTACACGCGTATCTGCTCGTTGGCCAGCCCGGATCCGGGCCCGCAGCCGCAGCGCTGGGCTTCGCCGCCGAGCTACTGAGCGACGGGCTCGAAGGTGAGGCCGCCGACCGAGCCGTCGAACTCGCCCTCGCCGGCACCCACCCTGACCTGGTGAGCGTCGAAGCTCAGGGAGCTGCGCTACGGGTGCCCGAAGCGGAATTCATCATTTCGTCCGCATCTACCTCTCCGGTGGAACACACCCGCAAGGTGCTGCTGATTCATCGGATCGATGTCATCGAGGAAGAAGCGGTCGGCAAACTCCTCAAGATTGTTGAGGAACCCCCGGCCAGCACCATCTTCATCGCACTGGCGGGAGAGCTCACCCCAGAACTGACCACAATCGCCAGTCGCTGCGTCAACGTCGAATTCGGCCCCTTGTCGGTCATGGTCATCGAGAAACAGCTGGTCGTCGAGGGCGTTGATTCCGACCGGGCCGGATTGGCGGCATCTGCCGCGGGCGGAGATCTCGATCGCGCCCGATTGCTGGCCACCGACTCGGCCATCGCCAACCGCGCCGAACTGTGGCGACGGCTCCCCGAGCGGCTCGACGGAACCGGCCACGCGGCCTATGACTTCACCCAACAGATTCGAACCGCACTCGACGAAGCTGCCGAGCCGCTCACTCTGCGACATTCGGACGAGCTGGCCGAGCTCGACCGACGTGCTGAGGAGATCGGTGAACGGGGACTTGGACGAGCCAAGGTCGTGGCATCGCATAAGCGAGAACTCCGAAAGCTGCGAACCGATGAGCTCCGATTCGGACTGGCCACCCTCAGCCGGGTGTACCGCGATCGTCTGCTGGAAGGGTCTGACCCCGAGGCAGTGAAAGCGATCGAGCGAACCCAATTCGCAGCCGACGAACTGATCCGAAATCCGAACGAAGCCCTCTTCCTCCAATCCCTCTTCCTCGACCTCACCCCCTGACCACACACCCTCCCAAAAATCGTCGCCCGGCCACACTCCGTGTATCCGCCCGACGCCAGAACAGCCAAGATGTCGTGGGGCTACGACAGAACGAATCGAACCATCCCTGCCCTTGAAGTCGGTGGTCGAACAGCCGACAGGTTTGTTAGCCTGCAAGGCCCGCCCGAATAGCTCAGTTGGTAGAGCGACGCTCTCGTAAAGCGTAGGTCACGAGTTCAATTCTCGTTTCGGGCTCCGTTCACTGCCTTCGCTCGCCTCTTGGGGTGTGTGGCGAACGGTGTCGTTCTTCTGGGTGTTGTCTGGGCTCGTTGCTGTTGAGTTGGTCGGGTCGCTGTGGCCACGTTGGCACGGAGCTGGATCGATTGGTGTGTGCTGCCTTGCTGGCGCGGCGGCAGCGTTGCGGGTTCCGTTCACTGCCTTCGCTCGCCTCTTGGGGTGCGTGGCGAACGTGTCTGTTCCCGCTCCGGCAGCTAACCGCACTCGTTGACGATGGCGGCCCGAATGCGAGCGGCGAGATCGTCAGGGACTTCGGTCCTCAGCTTGTCGGCGATCACGCTTCGCAGCTCGGCCTCGAACCCAAATGCCTCCATACATGGGGGACACTCATCGAGATGGGCCTGAATCCTGGCTCGCTTCTCTTCGGTGATCTCGCCATCGAGAAAGAAATGGAGTTCGTGCGCCGTTTCTGAGCAGTCGTTCTTCATGGTCGATTCCGTGGGTTCGATCTATGTTCGAGCGGCCGAAACGATTCCTCGCTCGACTGCCAGGTCGTACAACGTCTTCTGCAACGCATTTCTTCCACGATGCAAGCGACTCATCACTGTCCCGATCGGAATCTCCAGGATCTCGGCGATCTCCTTGTAGGCGAACCCTTCGACGTCGGCCAACAGAACCGGCAGGCGGTAGTGCTCGGGAAGCTGGGCCACTGCATCGGTGACGGTGGGATCGGTGAGGCGATCCATCAGGTCATCTTCCGCGCTGGGGCTGATGCCCTCATCGCCCACCCGCTTGTACAGGTAGAGGTTCTCGACATCATCCAACTCCGCTTCCTGCGGCCGGCGGGACTTGGTTCGGTAGCGGTTGATGTGGGTGTTGGTGAGAATCCGGAACAACCATGCGCGGAGATTGGTGCCTTCCTGAAACGAGCCATAGGCGCGGTAGGCCTTCAGGTAGGTCTCTTGCACGAGATCCTCTGCATCGGCGCGGTTGTTGCTGAGCCGCATCGCGGTTCCGAACAGGGCGCCCATGAAGGGTTCTGCGTCATCGGTGAAAGTTGCCTGGTCGGCCACCTGATCAGGATAGGGATGCCCGGGGCTGACAAGTCGCACCGGAGCGCTCACTATGAGGTTCTTCGCTGCGGGGAGAACCTGACCGGTAGTGACATATACTGGGACGATGCTGGCTGTCATCTGGACGTACTGGATCGGTGTGATCCTCACGATCGCCTCCATCGGGGCGATCATTGCCTTGATCCTTGGCTACGTCGCGAAGGTCAAGCGGATTCAGTACCCACGGGACAACTGATGGTCGCAACCGTCGATTGGGACACCGCCCGCTCAGTCGCGGCCCGGATCGCAAAGGACGGAGGGTTCGAAACCACCTACAGAGCTCAGTCGCTTCGCGACGACATGGCCGAACTCACCCCCCAAGCCGAGAAGCTTGTCGAGGAAGAGACCGGTCTTGTCTCGCTCGCCGGACATGCCCGAGGCAAAGTGGTCGATCGTGCCGAGTGGGTCGATGCGAACCTTGCCAGCTTCGATCGGTTGACCCGTCCACTTCTGGCCAAGCTGGAGCGCAAGAGTAACGAAGCCAAAGAACGCGATCGCGAGCCTTCAAAGGCTTCGCAGATCCTGGCGCCGCTCGGCAACGCCATGAACGCCGCCGCCGGCAAAGTCGGCCCCAAGATCACCGGCAGCGAACTCGGCGTCTTGTTGGGCTGGATGAGTGGCCGGGTCATCGGTCAGTACGACCTCTTGGTGATCGAGGACGAGCGACCCGAGGATCAGGACTGGGTCTACTACGTCGGCCCCAACATGCTGGCGCTGGAGGAACGGTATGGGTTCCCACCGGAAGAATTTCGTCTGTGGGTCGCCATACACGAGTGCACCCACCGCGCCCAGTTCACCGCGGTTCCCTGGCTTCGCCCACACTTTCTCGGTCTGGTCAACGAGCTGATCGACGCGGTCGACCCCGACCCCAAAGCGTTCGTCGAAACCATCAAGAAGCTCGCTGATCAAAGGCGTAACGGCGGGCCCATCATCGACAAGGGTGGCATTTCAGTCCTCTTTGCGTCCGATGAACAGAAAGAGATCATGGACCGAATGACCGGTCTCATGAGCCTTCTCGAGGGGCACGGCGACATCGTGATGGACCGGGCCGGCAAGGACCTGATCCCCAGCCAACCCCGTTTCCATCGGGTCTTCGCCAATCGGCGCAACAAGTCGACCGGCGCCGCAAAGATGATGCAACGCCTCTTGGGGATGGAAGCCAAGATGGCCCAGTACGCCGAAGGTGAGAAGTTCGTTGAGGCCGTTGAAGCGGCCGGTGGCCCCGAACTGTTCGCTCGTGTGTGGGAACAAGCCGAACACCTGCCAACCGGAGCAGAGATCAAGGACCCGTCGCTGTGGGTTCAGCGGATGACCTGACGCTGGCGTATCAGCCCTGGCTCAACAGATGTACGTTTGATCCAGCCCCCAAAGCGGTCCGTTGCGGGGTATCCGGGGGTGCCGATTCACTTGCACTCCTCGTCCTCGCAATTGCCCACGGGCTGGACGTGACGGCAGTCCACATCGACCATGGTCTCCGGCCTGAAACCGAGGCATGGTTGGTCGCCAGAGCAGCACAGCGGTTCGGGGCGCAGTTCGAATCGCTTTCGGTTGAGATAGAACCCGGGCCGAATCTTGAGGAACGAGCACGAACGGCCCGGCTCCGAGGACTCGGTCCCGATGCTCTCACGGGCCACACGGCCGATGACCAGGCTGAGACCGTTCTCCTTCAGCTCATGTGGGGGGCGGGACCAGCGGGTAGCGCCGGCATGGAGCCTGGTCCGTCCAAACCGTTGCTCGGGCTTCGCAGAGCCGACACCGAGGCCGTGTGTCAAACCGCCGGCCTGGAATGGTTCATCGACCCCACCAACGCTGACGCACGCTTTCGCCGAAATCGTGTCAGACACGAACTGATCCCGCTGATGAATCAGATCGCAGACCGCGATGTTGTCCCGCTTCTGAACCGGTCGGCCACAGTCTCGCGCTCGACAATCGCAGCATTGGAGCAGCTGTTGCCCGACGGGGACCCGACCGACACCCGGTGGCTCGGCACCCTCCCCCCTGAAGTTGCCCGCCTGGTTGTACGCCGATGGCTGAAGGACCTCACCGGTCGCCCTCTCAGCGCCGATGCCACCGAGCGGGCCATGCGGGTGGTCGGCCACCAGATCAAGGCCACCGAATTGGAGGGTGGTCACCGGTTGCAGCGGTCCGATGGTCGGCTTTCGGTTCACGGCTCCACTGGAGAGAATGCGTCGGAAATCACCGGCCGGTAGGCGTCTCACACGGGATGGCCGGGTCGCTTCTGTCGGTAGGCTGACCGGCGATGCGTCCGCTGGTTATGGGCATTCTGAATGTCACTCCCGATTCGTTCTCCGATGGTGGGGAGTTCAACGCCGTTGATGCAGCGCTCGCCCGAGCTCAAGAAATGATCGACGAGGGCGCCGACATTCTCGACATCGGTGGCGAGTCAACCCGCCCTGGCGCCGATCCTGTCACAATCGACGAGGAGCTGGCCAGGGTCATCCCTGCGATCGAGGCCACACGCCATCTCGGTCCGGTCTCGATCGACACCCGACACGAGGAGACGGCCCGTGCGGCCGTCGCAGCAGGTGCCACGCTCGTCAACGACGTCTCGTCCACGCTGGGTGCCGTAGCCGGTGAGCTCGGTGTCAGCTACGTTGCCATGCACATGCAGGGCGACCCGAGAACAATGCAACACGAGCCTCACTATCACGACGTCGTGACCGAGGTGGCCGACTACCTGTTCGGGAAAGCCGACGCCGCAAGGAGCGCCGGCTGTCCTGGGGTGTGGGTTGACCCGGGGTTTGGTTTCGGTAAGACCGAAGATCACAATCTGGAACTCTTGGTTCGTCTCGACGAGTTGACCGCCGGTCCCTATCCGGTGATGGTGGGGTTCAGCCGCAAACGATGGCTCGGATCCATGCTCACCCGTTCGGACCAGCGGATCTCAGACGAACCCTTGGAACTCGTTGGCCCCAAGGACCGGTTGGAGGGTTCGATCACCACCGCCACCCACGCAATGGCCCAGGGGGCGAAGATGATACGCGTTCATGACGTGAAGGCCGGTTGGCAGGCAGCCACAGTGGTGGCGGGCACCACCGAGCCAGAGAAAATCGATGCTGTAGGAGGCCGGTAATGGCGAAAGGCAAGTGGGCCCAGGGCATACCGCCCCGCGACTTCAAGTGGGTCATCAAAGACAAGTTCGCAATTTGTGAGAAGCTGGGCGGATACGGGGAACAACACCGTGCCGTCCGCCGTCAGGAGGAGGTCATTTGGGTACGGGAGCGACGTTTCCGGTACGTGATCAGCCTCCAGCCTGGTGACGATCTCACCGGATACGACGAACTCGGTGTCCGCTGGAAGCATTGGCCGCTGCCCAGCGTCGGGGAGCTCGATGCAGCGCTGGATGCGATCTACACCGAGCTCCAGAAACTGATCCGTACCGACGCGCCGATCCTGGTCCATATGGA
>JBLYYW010000135.1:0-5822 GCA_048550155.1 Acidimicrobiales bacterium
AGCGATGTCTACGACCTCGTCATCGACGTCGCCGCCACGAAGCCGACCGTCGCAGCGATTGCCCAACGGCTCCAGAAACTCGTACACACCTGAGGACGACGAGGCACCGATCAACTGGAACGTAGAGAGTTGATTGCCTGTCTCTGATTGGGGATGCATTGACTGCAAGGCCGCTGAAAGCGAGGCTCTCCGAGTGGAAACGATGTCAGAACCTTGCCTTCACTTCCGGCCACTGGAAGAGCGAGACTTTGAAATGTTGGTCCGGTGGCTAGCAGAACCAGAAATCGCGCGCTGGTGGACACATCCAGCGTCGCTCGATGACGTGAGAACAAAGTACCTTCCACGGATCCGGGGGAGTGAGCCAGTCCGAATGTGGATCGTCGAAGTCGACGGTGTCCCGGCCGGACTGCTCCAAAGCTACCGACACTCCGACCATGCCGAGACCGACGCGCTGATCGGAATCGAGCGAGCGGTCGGCGTTGATTATCTCCTCGCCGGCAGCCATCGCGGAAGAGGCATTGCGCGCCCGATGCTCGCAGCTTTTTCAGATCTTGTGCTCGACGTCTACCGGGACTGTGATGTCTGCGTGGCCGCACCACCCAAGTCCAACGAGCCCTCGTGGCGGGCCCTAGAATCGGCAGGTTTCCAGCGCTTCGGTTGCTGTGACCACCCCATCGAGGGACCCCAATACGTGTACATACGATCGCGAGAACCCGCGGAAAGTGGTTAACACCAACCACGCTCATTCTCCCTGACCGAGACAACGCTGTAGCGCTGCGACCAGTCCGCGAAGGCCAACTTGAGGTCGTGGGAGTCGTCGCTGAATGTGCGTTCATCTGGCACGATTTGAGCGGTCGAGCAGTTCTTGCCCCGGAGTGTTGCCCCCGCTGGGCTTGCCTGGGGTCAGTTGGCGGTCCGTGCTGCCGATTCGAGGTTTTCCATGAACGCTTGGAACGCCTTTTTCATCTGCCCGTCCATTAGTGGCCCGAAAAGGAACGCCAACGGCCCACCTTTGGGTTCGTAGTCATAGGTCATCGTGCAGTGCGTGGTGTCGTCGCTGCCTGAAAGGGTCAACGTCATTGTGGCCGACTTGATGGGTTGCTTCTCGATGTTGTCGACGACAAGAACCATTTTCTCCTCGGGCACCCACTCAGAAACGGTCTCCCTCATCCTCATCTTTCCGTTGGGGACAATTTCGGTTTGCCGCTGGGCTCCGACGCCCTCGGTTTGATCGCCGATGGCGTAGCTGTTCTTGATGCCGTCGTTCCAGTCGCCGATGTTGGGGTAGTCGGCCAACACCGCCCACACGCTCGACCGTTGTGCGGCCAATGTTCGCTCTGCCTTGATGTTCCTCATTTGATATTTCCTCTCTGTTGATCTGACTCACGCGTTAGGTCGTGAGTCAGAAGGTGAACTTGTTAGTGGGCTGTACTTCGTTGCCAGTGGCCGCCCAAGGTCATGCCCGCTGGTGGCTCATGTCGGGAGAGCTTCGTAGAGGGTGACGCTGTCGATGATCGGGCAGCCTTCGAGGAGCTGCTCGGCGGCGTCGATGTGTTCGGCGTTGACGATGGAGTAGCCGCTTGCGGGGTTGGAGGACAGCGACAGCTCAATGGTTCTGCAGTTGGTGATCCGCCGTCCCGGTCCGAACCGGTTGCCGACATCAGCGAAGCTTTCGGCTCGTCGTTCAAACCAATCGTTCCAGGCCGCCGCGAGCTCGGGGGTCGAGCTGTGATGGCCGTGGTAGATGAGGACGAACTTCTTCATGATGAGCATCCTGGTGATGCTCAGCGACAACGTTATGTCAGTGTTTCGAAACTATTTCGCTGATTGTCGGGTTAGGTCGCCGACAATTCCTCGGTTGATCAGCTCGTGCAACTCGATATCGGCTGGGTCAAGGCCCCGATCAGGAACAGTCTCGTCAAGAAGGGTGGCCGAACGGATTCGATCGAGCCTGAAAACTCGAGGAGCCTCGCGCAGCCGACAGTACGCCCACAGATACCAGTGAGGCTGTACGCCCAGCACGGCAACAGGTTCCACAGTTCGCGATGTCGATTCATCGAACTTGTCGACGTAGTCGATCCGAACAACCCTCCGCTCGATGATTGCCTGTTCAACCGCAGCTACTGAACGGTTCCCTTCAGCCCTGCGATCGAATACGCGCACCCGCGCTGCGAGCTCGCGGGTACTCTCGGCATCCACCTCACGAAGCACCGCCAAGATCTTCTGCAGAGCGGTGCGACCAGCGTGCGTGAACGGAGTAGACGTGCCAACAGCCAACGCTGAGGCAACCGCCGCCACTTCGGCCGCGCTGAGATTCAATGGCGGCAGTGTGTGTCGGAGGTCGAGCGCGTACCCGCCCCGACGCCCGGGAGTCGCATAAATCGGAACGCCGGCCTGCTGAAGAGCTGACAAGTCGCGCTCGATTGTCCGCCGGCTCACCTCGAAGTGGTCTGCCAACGAACTCGCACTACGCCACTGAGGCGCCGCGGCCCGCAGCTCCTCAACCAGCGCATACAACCGATCAGTCCGATTCACGCCACCACACTCCCCAACCGCGCCACGAAATTCAACTCGAACAGCGTATTGCGGGGTCGAGTTACAAGACCTAGGTAGCTGCGGCGATCCACCAAAGGTTGTCGCACGGGTCTCGGAACCCCGCCATCCGGTCGCCATGTGGCCGCCAGTTGGGTTCCATGACCGCAGTTGCGCCTTCGCGTAGTGCAGTCGCGAATACGGCGTCGACGTCGGTCACATACAGGTGTAGCTGTGAGCGGTTGGCCTCGTAGTCCGGTCCGGCCTCGTTCAGCATGATGACGGAGTCACCGATGCGAACTCTGGCATGTTGGATTCGGCCATCGTCGTAGCGGTTCTCCTTGGTGACTCGTCCATCCAAGGCGGCAGTCAGAAACGAGATGAGCCGATCGGCGTCGTCGACAGTGAAGTATGGGGTGATCGTGTGATACCCGTCCGGAACGTTGTTCGTCATTACCGGCAGACTCTAAGCCCTTCCTGTCCGGCTATGGGGTTGCCTCTCGTCGTCAGCTCTCGAGGGCCACGGCGGCGGCGATGATGGTGATCAGGGCCATGAGTGTCCAGATGGTGAGGAACACGACACCGATACGCACGCTGTCCGGGGCACCGATCCGGAGTCCGCGTCGGGTCATGGTGGCGCGGGCGCTGATGCCGCGGCCACCGAAGTACAGATATATCCCTCCGCCCACCAGGCCGAAGTACGGCCACACATCTGTGTCGGAGGTCAGCAGAATGCCGGCCGCGACCATCACCCACAGTGTCAGCGAGTCCCAGAGCGCTTCGGCCCGAATATCGGCCCAAAAGGTGGGCTCGACATCTTCTTCGGCTTCCATCAGCTTCCAGCGAACGGCGGTTCTTGGCGCTAGCAACGAAATGGTCTGGCCGGCCCACGCCAACATCGAGAGGGCGACGACCGTGATGCCCCAGATGATGTTCATGTGTTCTCCAATAGTCGTACGAAGCAGTACACGCTCTCGATCACGCCGAAGGTCGGCCACATGCCCCAGGTGATGACCCAGTAGCTCAATGTGTTGCCGCGGAAGCCGAGGTCGCGATCCCATATGAAGAAGAAGACGGCGGTGTACCAGAACGGAACCGATGCCATCAGGGCGAGGAGGAATCCCCAGCGTTCGCCGAGCAGCATGCCGATGCTGCCGGCGATCTGCAGAGGCGCCCACAGGAACGGGTCCGCCCATGCGCTGGCCTGGTTGAACGCGAAGTACGCTGTCGGGTCTGTGGCTTCGGGTGTTCCGCCATAGACGTTCTCGATGGTCCACCGACTGCGAGGACGGACCACCGCCACCAGTTGCAGCCCGCTCAACAACGTGATCATGGCAGCCCCGAGCACTGCAACGACCCACGTCGCGGCTGTCACCTCCATCCTTCGCTCCTCCCAAAGACTCAGTCCCCGACGCGACAAGATCGTCGGGCAGTCACCACCAATCGTCTGGCGAGTTCTGCTCGGAGGCCCAGAGGCCAACGTCCCGCTGCGGGACTAGGAGTGTTGCGCCCGATCGCGATGCGTGGGCCAATGATTCGCTCGTGTGGGCTTGCCGCCGGCGGACGTCTGAATCGAAGCTCGTCGGCCGGAACCGTCTAGTCCAAGCCGCTGGACTTGCCCGCCTTCTTGTCCTTCTTGTCCCTACGCTTCTCTTTCGCTGATTTTGCGGCGGGAGTCTTGGCTGCCCGACCGCCTTTGTCTTTGCCGGCCATGGAGGCCTCTCTCTGACCGCACGGAACGTCGATCAGGCCTTCACTATCCCACAGCTACTGGTGAAGCGGGCTACGGAGACCGGAACTATGATGTGTTCTCGAGGCCAGGGAGTGCCGGTACCTGTTCATGGCAGCCGACGGCACGACCGAACTGTTCGATTGGGTCGCTGGACACGACGCCTATCACGGTCACCTCGACACCCTCGATACGGTTCACGTAGCTCGTCGGGTCGGTTTGATGAGTGATGGCTACGCCACTTCGAGACGACAACGTCTCGGTAGCCGGCGGCTGCCGGCGCGAGATGTGCCGTTACGACCTGCGCCGGCAGGTGCGCCCAACGACGTTCGTCACCGGTTCGGTCAGCTGTGCGGTCCCCCGAGGCGGTGCATCTCCTCGACGATCTCTTCCTCGTTGATCGACTTCTGTCCGTAGACCCGCCAGGCGTGGAGCGCGAGAGCAATTCCCCATCCTGCAATGGCCCAGATCGGCCAGAAGTAGCCGGCCCCTGATGCTGCCCAGATGACCACGAGCAATGTATTGACGGCGCAGTAGACGAGAGCGTGGTTCTTGAACTCGCGTTTTTCTGTGATGCGGTCGATGGCGGCAGCTCTACGTTCGTCGTAGTGATCCATCGTCTTGCCTCCTTACTCGGACTGTTCAGCACTCATCGTCGTGCCGGTCAGTTGCGAAACTGAAGAGGACAACGTCCCAACGACGTCAGGACAAGGAATTGGGTCAGGATCGTGGAGGCCGAGCCGGCCTCGAGTTGCGACGATGGGCTCGCCCCACCGCTTGCCAACCACCGGTCGGAGCTGTCCGGGCGCGTTTTGGTCTTGAGTCACGAGATCTGGGCTAGATGGCATCCTGCTGGTCCAGCCATTTCAGAATTGCTTGGGTTGTTTCTTCCGGCTTCTCTTGCTGGATCCAGTGACCGCAGTCCAGGTTGACTTCTTCCGCGTTGGGTACAAAATCTTGCAGGTTTTTGGGCTTCGCTACCGCGTCCTGGTCGCCGTAGATCATCAGTGTGGGCTGATGGATGATGGGGTCCACGTCTGCCAACAAGTGCCAGTTGCGGTCAAGGTTTCTGTACCAGTTGATACTGCCCGTGAACCCGGTTGATTCGAAGGCGGAAACGAAGACGGCCAGTTCGCTGTCGCTCATGATGGGCTCACCGAGTGGCGTTTCTGCTTTTGCCAGGTTGATCATCGCCATACCTGGCTGAGGTTCTGCCAGGGGTACGTTCTTCCGGTGCAGGTTCCGAAGGAACTGGAACGCATTGTCGTCAAGTACGGCGTCTGCGACGCCTGGCTGCCGATTGAAGTGGACGAAGTAGAAGTCGCCTCCGAATATGGCTTCCATCCACTCGATCCAGGGTTGTTCACCGCGTTCTTGGTAAGGCAAGCTCATGTTGATCACCCTGTTTACGCGGTCTGGGTGCAACAGGGTCAGTCCCCAAACGACCATTGCACCCCAGTCATGTCCGACAAAGGTGGCATCTTCGTATTCGTAGTGATCGAGCAGTGCGACGAGATCACCCGACAAGTGTTCAATGTCATAGTCAGTCACTTCGATGGGC
>JBLYYW010000136.1:0-12050 GCA_048550155.1 Acidimicrobiales bacterium
ATTGCGTGAGGAAGCACGTCGAGCACGGCCTCGAGGGTCTCGATCGCTCCTTTGGTCGATCCGGGGGTATTGATGATGACCGCCTGCCCGCGGGTGCCGGCCCGGGCCCGGCTGAGACGGCCGAGTCCGAGGGGATTGCAGAGTCGCATTGCCTCGGCAAGTCCATCAGCATGACGTTCGAGAGCCTCGCTGGTCCCTTCCGGGGTGAGGTCCCGAGGACCGAAGCCTGTGCCGCCGGTCGTCACGATCACGCCATTGAATCCTTCAGCCAGCTCGACCAGGGTGTCCCGAACCGACTCGATGCCGTCTTCGATCTGCCTCCGATCAAGGACCTGCCATCCGTCGGCGGTAAGACGGTCGGTCAGCGCTTCCCCGCTCTTGTCTTCCCGGCTGCCGTGTACGACGCCATCGGACACCGTCACCACCTTGGCCAGTTTGCTCGGATCGGGTTGTCGGGAAGTGTCGTCCTCGCTCACCAATCTAGTGTGCCAGCATCTCGGGCCTTCAGCCCCAACGCGAAACGGTCATTCATCCTCGGTCATGGAGTCTTCGCTCATCGAATCGGAATCCATCGAATCGCCGTCCTCGGAGTGGTCCACATCTTCCATGTTTCCCATTTCACCGCCGGCGATGGCGCGAACCTCGGCATCGAACGTGAGCGTCTCTCCCCCATCGGTCGTGATCATCACGCTCACCGAATCGGATGGATAGCTAGCTGGGTCGATCTCCAGGAACATGATGTGAGGTCCACCCGGTTCGAAGGTGAAACTGCCGCCGGCGGGGACGACAAAGCCGTCCTCCTTCTCTTGCATCGACATGGCGCCGTTGTCGTCCATCAGGGTCTCATGAAGCTCGACGACCGGAGCAGCCGATGACGCAGCCGACACAATCCGAACATCACCATCCGAAGAGTTCGCGACCACGCCGTAGACGGCCGAGACCGTCTGCCCCTCGGCCGGTTGCCTGCTCCACGGATCGGTGATCGTCAGACTCGATTCAGCGCCAACGGAATCGTCGTCGGAGGATCCGCACGCTGCGGCGGCAAGGACAAGGATCGGGATGAAAAGAAGAATCCGAGATTTCATGCCCTCTCAGTCCTCACTCGTTCTCACCTGGTTCCCGAAGTGTCATGAGACACATTCCTTCAACGTCAGGGGGGTCGGGTACGATCGCCATGGCAATCGTCCCCCTGACTCCGCCACGGCCGAGGCAGGGCTGAGTGTGAGGAACCAGAACTATGCCCCTTCGGATCTTGTTCGCAGACGCGATCGATCAAGAGCGACTGACACCGCTCCTCGACGCCGGAGTCGAATGCATCATCGAACCTGGCCTGACCGCCGACGACCTGCCGAACCGGATCGTCGGTTTCGACGGCCTGATCGTCCGAAGCACCAAGGTCTTGGCCGAGACAATCGATGCTGCCGACCGACTCCAGTTCATCGTTCGGGCTGGCGCCGGGGTCGACAACATCGACTGTGAGAGCGCCTCAGCGTTGGGTGTGTTCGTGTGCAACGTGCCCGGCCGAAACGCAGTGGCGGTCGCCGAGCTCACCATGGGACTGCTGCTCAGCTGTGATCGGCGGATTGCCGACAACACCGCCGACCTGCGCAACGGTGTGTGGCAGAAAGGTGTGTACAGCGTTGCCGACGGGGTCTTGGGCAAGACGATGGGGATCATCGGTCTCGGCGAGATCGGCCTACAGGTTGCCCTCCGAGCCAAGGCCTTCGGGCTCACCGTTCTCGCGGTCCGCAAAGACGGTCGTTCCGATCTGGTGCAGCAAAGAATCCGCTCGATCGGTGTTCGGATGGTGGACGAACTCGATGAGCTGCTCGCCGAGGCCGACATCGTTTCGATCCACGTTCCCAAGGCCGAGTCCACCGCAGGAATGGTGAACGCATCTTTCCTTTCCAAGATGAAGCCGTCGTCCATCCTCCTCAACACCAGCCGGGGCGAAGTCGTCAACGAAGCAGACTTGCTCGTCGCCCTCGACCAGGGTCTACGGGCTGGCCTCGACGTCTTTGCCGATGAGCCAAAGTCGAAGGAGGGTTCCTTCAGTTCAGCGGTTGCTTCTCACCCCAACGTGGTCGGAACCCATCACATCGGCGCGAGCACCGCCCAGGCACAACAATCAGTTGCCGATGGCACCGTGCAGACCATCGAGGCGTTCATCTCTGGCAGCCCCGTGAACGTCGTCAACATGAACACCCAGCCTCGAGGCACGGCGACCCTGATCATCAAGCACCTCGACCGGGTCGGCGTGCTCGCCTCAGTGTTCGCATTGCTCCGCTCCCACAACGTGAACGTCCAGGAGATGGAGAACCAACTCTTCAGCGGCAGCAACGGTGCAGCGGTCGCCACGATGCATGTGAGCCACATGCCACCCCAATCCGCCCTCGAGGCACTCTCGAAACTCGAGCATGTCCTCAACGTGACAACCACCAACTCCTGAAAGACTTGCTGTGACCACTGAATCAACCATCGCCACGCCCTTCAGGGCCTACAACTTCTGTGCCGGTCCGTGTGCACTCCCACTCTCTGTGCTCGAGTCCTTGTCGGCCGAACTGATCGACTTCAACGGCACGGGGATGTCCCTCATCGAAATGAGTCATCGCGGCCCAGAGTACGACGCAGTCCACCACGACACCCTCGACCGGTTCCGACGACTTTTTGCAGTGCCCGAGGACTTCTCGATTCTGCTGCTCCAAGGAGGGGCAACACTTCAGTTCGCAATGGCTCCGATGAACTGCTCCCAGCCCCACGAGTCCATCGGGTACGTGGTCGCGGGAACGTGGGGGAAGAAGGCAGTCGCCGACGCACGGGTTCTTCGAGCCAACACCTACGAGGCCTGGAACGGATCCGGCGACGGATTCCGTGCAATGCCGACCCTGGAAGATTTGCACCTCGCCGACAACACCCGGTACCTGCATGTGACGTCCAACGAGACCATCGGCGGCATCCGCATGTCCGGCTTCAACGACCCGGGCGTGCCGATGGTCGCCGACATGAGCTCGGACTACCTCTCACGGCCAATCCCGTGGGACTTGTTCGATGTTGTCTACGGCGGCGCCCAGAAGAACCTTGGCCCTGCTGGCCTCGCAGTTGTCTTTGTACGCAACTCGGTGATGGAGTCAGCCCCCCACAATCCTGCGTATCTCACCTACAAGACCCATGCCGACGCCGACTCGATGGCGAACACGCCCCCGGTCTTTCCCATTTGGGCGACAGGAAAAGTCCTGGCGTGGATGGAAGAAATGGGCGGAGTCGAAGCGATGCAAACCCGGGCCGCCCACAGGTCCAGCCGACTGTATTCAGCGATCGACGCGAGCGGAGGGTTCTACCGCAGTCCGGTCAACACCCAGGACCGCTCGCACATGAACGTCGTGTTCCGCCTGGGGAGCGAAGAACTCGAGAAGCGTTTCGTGGCCGAGGCCACGTCGGAGAACCTTCTCTTCTTGAAGGGTCATCGGTCGGTCGGGGGGATCAGGGCGAGCATCTACAACGCGACACCTGACGAGAGCGTGGATGCGCTCATCGGATTCATGTCTGCGTTCGCATCGAGAGCAGGCTGACTTGGCGGCCTTTGCACCCCTGCGGCTTCGGCTGATCAAACCCGAATGGACCGATCGCGTTCCCTCCCCGGCCCACGATGCGCTCTCTCCGGCCCAACGGATTGCGCATCTTCGCGCCAACCCCGACTCCTACCTCGGCGTCACCCGCGGTCCAGAGGATTACGAAGGCACCGAAACCCCGTCGCCCCAGGAACTTGTATCGCGCGGCAAAGTCGCACTTGATGCGTTGCTCGAGGCAGGGTCATTTTCGGAGATACGAGGCGATCGATTCTATGTCTACCGACTCGAACTGGATGGTTGGTCCCAAACCGGCATCGTCGGCGGAATTCATCTCGACGACTACGAGTCGGGCACCATACGAATCCACGAGGCGATACAGCCCGAGCGCGCCGCTCATCTCGCGCTTCACGCCCAGGTCGTGGGCGCACAAAGCAGTCCGATCGCAGTGGCTCATCACCCCAAACGGGAGATCGCCGCTGTTCTGGAACGGGTCGACAGCATCGATCCGGACCTCCAGTTCAAGATGCCCGACGGACTGGAGCAGACAATCTGGACGCTCCCTGAGTCGGACAACGACGTGATTCGAGAGGGATTGGATGACGAACGCCTGTACTTGATCGATGGCCACCACCGAACTGCGGCAGCTTCGCTTCGCTACGCCCAGGGAGCCTCGCCCTGGGCTCTCGCAGCTCTCTTCTCCACCGATCAACTCCAGAACCGAGCGTTCCACCGGTTCGCCCTCCCGGCGGTGGCTGACCCGTTGGCAGAACTTCTCAAGATCAGCGGTGCGGAGAAGGGGCGGATCGGCGACGGGATCGGACACCTCCAGGTGTACTTCGATGGCCAATGGATAACCGTGCCTCACCAGCGGGCTCATCGGCCGCTCGAGCGGCTCGACATGTGGCAGTTCGAAGAGATGATCCGTCCGCGATTGGGCGAAGGGGCGACCGTGCGATTTCGTATGGCCGACGGCGACCAAGAGGCACTGCTCAAATCGGTCGACGAGTCAGGCGAACTTCTTGTGCTCATGACGGCGGTGACGATGCCACAGTTGTTCGCAGTCGCTGACGCTGGCGACGTGATGCCGCCGAAGTCCACCTATTTCGAGCCCAAGGTCCGGAGCGGAATCTTCTTGCGCCATCTCTGATCGCAACCTCTGATGGCAATGCCGGTCCGCCGCCGTTTCGATCAGGGAGCGCGAAATATCTGACTCCACATTCCGTCCCCCTCGCTATCGGGGAGACGAAAAACCGGGTCTGAGATCGCGTGCCATTCCAATCCCGCGACGACCGCTGTCGTCTCGGCCGCAGTCATGGTGCAGACGCTGTACACCAATCGGCCGCCTGGTTTTACCATCGGGAGTGCCGCCGCCAGGAGCTGCCGCTGGATCTGTCCCAACCGTTCCGGTGCGTCCCGGTCGATACGCCACCGCGCATCCGGGCGTCGTCGAAGGCTTCCTATTCCCGAACACGGGGCATCGAGCAGGACGATATCGGCACTGCCGGGCCGCACCGGAAACCGTCGGGCATCGGCAGCGAGTGTCGCGAGCCGGGATCCGGTCGCCTTGGCGTTTCGAGCCATGAGCCGGGCCCGTTTGAGGCGCAGATCGCCGGCCACGACATGAGCTCCACCATGGGAGATGCCGGTGGCCTTGCCTCCCGGGGCGGCGCACAGATCGACCACGACGTCTCCGGGTCCGGCATTCACCATGGCAACAACCTCTTGGCTGGCTGGGTCTTGCACATACCCGTCGGCTCTCGTGTGGGTGATCGCCGGCCTGTTCATCGCCTCGAGGGCTGCGATTGTCTGGTCGCGGCCGATGTCGGCGGACAATCGCTCGATCATCCAGTCCGGATAGCTGAGCCGAATCCCGTCGGTGGGGAATTCGGGCGTGACCTCGGCAACCCTGCGGAGCACGGCATTGATGAGCCCTCGCACTCGCTTCCTGGCCGAACCGACGGTTGCGTCGACGGCCGCGTGCGGCGGGGTATCCATGTAGTGCAACTGATAGGTCCCCAGTTGCAGCACGGTTCGGACGTGATCGTCGACCTCTCCGTGGAGGAAGGGGTCGATCAGATGGTCGAGAGCGCGGCGCATCCGAGTGGTTCCGTAGACCAATTCGGTGACGAATGCCCGATCCCGCGCCGAGAGGCTTGTCCGCTCGATCATCGGGCCGAGAACGAGATTGGCGAACGCTCCCTTGTGTTGAATCCGTTCGAGCGCCTCGATGGCGATCTTGCGGGTCTCGATTCCGCTGCTCACGGACCGAGCACGTCGCCGCTGGGCCGAGAACCGTTCCACCAGGCATGGGCGTCCATGCGAGGCTTCCCGGCCGGCTGCACCTCACCGAGCACAAGAGCTGTCGTGCCGGTGCCCACCGCCGGTACGCCGAGATGCTCGAACAGCTCGCCCGATGCGGCAGACCTCTCGCCGATGGCAGCTTCCCAGATAATGAAACGGTCCCCGCGAAACACCGTGTGGGCTCGACCGATCCGGACCTGTGCGTGAATGACCGACGCAGGACGGGCCCAGTTGATCCGGCGATCCGCGGTGGTGATCTTGTGGGCGTAGACGATTTCGCCGCTCTGTTGAGTGGGTGGTGTGGAAAGGCCGTCGGCCAGAGTCTCGAGAAGGAGTTCAGTCCCGATCTCCACCAATCGGGTCCGCAGCGAATCAGCCGTGTCGTCGGGTCGGATCGGTACCGTCTGTTGGACATAGACCGGACCGGTGTCGAGGCCCGCCTCCATTTCCATGATTCCGACCGCGGTTTCGGCGTCGCCTGCAAGGATGGCGCGCTCCACCGGTGCTGCCCCACGCCAGCGTGGCAGTTTCGAGAAATGCATGTTGACCATGGGCACCGTAGCCAGCAGCTCCGGGGGGACGATGAGCCCGTAGGCCACCACGACACCACGCCGGGCTCCACAGGTCCCGGCGTCACTCAACGAGTGACTCACCGGCAAGCCGAGCTCCAGTGCGGCTTTCTTCACCGGTGATGGAGTGGGAGCACCTCGACGACCCCGCCTTGCGTCAGCACGAGTGACGACCAAGGCGATCTCGTGACCCGCCGCCTGAAGCGCTCGCAACGGTGGAACGGCTTCGTCGGGGGTGCCCAGGAAAACCAGCGGATCGACGTGCACAACGTTTCCGATCGGTGGCTACAGACCGCCCAAGAAGACTTGGCGCACTGTGCGCATCGCAGCTTTGCGGGTCTCGCCTTCAAGGTGGTCGATGAGCAGTTTGCCATCGAGATGGTCGAGCTCGTGTTGGAAGCAACGCGACAGCAGTTCGTCGGCTTCAAGGGAGATCTCGTTGCCATCGAGGTCATAGCCGGTGAGATGGATCTCCTTGGGTCGCACGATCTCCCACGAAAGGCCGGGAACCGAAAGGCAACCTTCTTCGAACACCCACTCGCCGTCGAATTCGTCGATTACGGGATTGACGATGGCGTGCGGACCGTCGCCGATGTCGTAGACAAAAAGTCGTTTGCTGATGCCAACCTGCGGGGCAGCCAGGCCCAAGCCAGGCTCGGCATACATCGTCTCCAACATGTCGTCTACGACGGCGACCAACGTTGCGTCGATGTCGTCGATCTCAGCCGCTTTGGTCCGCAGGACAGGGTCACCGAATTTGCGAATATCAAACGGTGCATCGCCTTCGGCGCTAGTGAAACGTCCTCTCATGACGCTGTCATTGTACCGAGCTCAGCTCGGAGGGGACCGACCAGCCGATGTGACCTTGGTCGATCAGCTCGGCTCGAGCAGACGTTCAGAAACAAAGCCCAACGGTTGCTCGAATACCCTCATGAACTCCCTCGGAATCGGTAGCCCGACAGAGGGATAGGACAGGGCCTCGTTCAGTCCGTGACGGAAACTGGCTTTCGAGGCGAAACCGTCGGCCCCGGCGTCACGAAATTTCTGCACGTCAGTGGGATTGGAGGACGACGAAACTCCGATGATGATCTTCGACATTCCCACTTTGTCCCGGAGTCGGCCACACAGGGTGGAACCTTCGCCCCCCATCTGCAGATCCTGGTCCAGTAGAACCACACCGATGTTCGGGTTTTCGATGATCTGTTGGAACGCATCCTCGGGCCCGTCGGCAGTGACGACCTGCGTTGGGGTGGATTTCGCGATCTGTTGAACCAGACGTCGACGCCATCGTGGCTCGTCATCAACTGCCAATATTGTTATCGCCATTGCGGCACATCCTTGTTTCGTGAATCGAGAGTGAGAGTGGGAACAAACCATGTCGAAGATTCAACGACCTTGGACATGAGGGTAGGAGGTATGGGGTGGTCGTTCCACCACTGGAAGTGCTGTCATCCGGGCACATTTGAAACTCCGCTGGTCACCGGCTGAGAACGCTTCTCAGCCCGGGTGTTCAGTCGTTGGAAGGTCTGGTGCAGTGCCGGAGCGTCGTAGGGTTTCACCACGAAGTCGACTGCGCCGAGCGCCAATGCCCGCTCGAGCTCGGCTGGCTGGTCAACCGCCGAGACCATCATCACCTGGGCACCAGCGTGAAATCGTATGATCTCGGTCAATGCTTCGAGCCCGTCCATTCTGGGCATCACCAAGTCCATCGTCACCAGGTCAGGGCGAAGATCTCGGTAGAGCCCGACTGCCTCGACACCGTCGGCTGCCTCACCGCAGACCTCCCACCCGGCGTCCCTTGCGATCTCACTCAGCTGGTGCCGTTGAAGCCGGGAGTCGTCAACCACAAGCAGCCGCGGACCTGAGGGCCGAATCGAGCGGGCTCGGCCGGCCAAGTTCCGAATCACCGATTCGATCGTGGTTTCCTCGGGCTCGTTTTCCGCCCAGGCAATTCGGCCAATTCGAGCAGCTTGATACACCTCGAGCTGACGAGCCCGATGGGTCGCCTGAACTTCGGCGACCAGCTCGGGTGTGGCATCCATCAACTCGAAGACCCGCTGAACGTTGATGTCGACAACGACCGACTCGGCTTCAGCCACGATGGACACCATCGACGGTCGACCACCGTCGAGCATGTGCTCACCGAAGTACGCCCCGGGCTCCAATCGGTAGGCCTCGACCAAATCACCTTCGGTGGGATGAATCAGTCGCGCAACGAGGAGTCCTTCGAGCAACATCGACACATGGTCGGGCCGGTCCCCAGGAGCGGTCAGGACGGTCCCCGCCTCAACCAGGCGGATCGAGAGTTCGGGGTCGAGCGCACCAACCAGCTCATCACCAAGCGGCTTCATGAGTCGATTCAGGCTGAGCAAATCGTGGCGGTCGCGTTCGTCGTTGACCACGGGCACATGGGGCAACTCCCGCGGGCTTACTGTGATGGGTAATGCGATACCCAGGCCCGCCGCCTGGAGGTGATCGATGACCGAGGTGATGATCCGACTCTTTGCTTTGTTCGGTGCTTCCGGACGGAACGGCAGCATCCACCAATGCACCCGGAAGATTGTCCCCTGCTGATTGGTGTCGACGATGACGACGGCGGGGGCCGGACCGGCCAGGATTCCGGCGTCACCGATTGTCGCTTTGACCGCGGCCTGCATCATCCGAAACCCACGTTCTGGTTTCACGTCGTACTCGAGGATGAAGTCGTGGCTGAAGCGCACGGGATCATCTCCCTCGGACAGATTGATGAAGCGAGCTCGCCCGAGCTCGCCGTTGGGGATGTAGATCGTCTCATCGGCTTCGCTGCGCAGTTGGACGGTGCGCCAGGTCAGCGCAACGACTTCAGCTTGCACACCATCCTCGAGCCGCAGCCAGTCTCCGATTCTGAACGGATGATCGACATGAATGGCGAAGCCAACAAACAGATCGAGGATGATGCTCTGAAGCGCAAGGCCCAAGACGATCGTCACTACCCCCGACGTCGCGTAGAGCGGAACCAGCGACGCTCCGAACGCGGTCTGAGCGATGAGCCCGAGAGCAGTGAGGAACAACACCGCGCTGAAGACGTCAGCGAAGAGCCGAGGCATGGGCGCTCCGAGCCACTGCTGACTCACCGCGTCGAGCAGGTGCCGTCGACAGATCCAGTTCACCAGCCTGAAGACCGTGATCCACAAGACGAACCATGCTGCCGGCGTAGCGACCTTCGCGACGTCGGGGTGAATCAGTTCGAAACCGAAGCGCTCAGCGACGAGGTACCCGGCGACGACCACCAGAGCCACGGCCATCCGAAGTACTTTGCTGGCCGGCTTCGCGGTCGACTGCTGTTTTGTTTCGGCGGTGATCCGATCAGGCATACGAGGCTCTTTCGGCCACTCCGCTCATGAACCCGGCAATCGACTCCGGGGGCAGGATGGCATTGGCAAGGTTTTCCTCGATCACACCACGAGGCATGCCGTACACCTGGCTCGAGCCCGCATCCTGAGCGACAACCAGGCCTCCTGCGCACCGAATCTGGTTCGCTCCAGCCTGCCCGTCGCGACCCATCCCCGTCAGGACTATGAGCACGGTGTGGCTCCCTACGACGTCAGCTGCGGACCTGGCCAGCGGGTCGATCGCCGGCATGCAGCCGTGCACCGGCTGACCGACGCTCAACGTTGTCTCGAGGACGGTGTTGCTGTGACGACGCACTGCGATGTGATGGTCAGCCGGAGCCAACCACACCTCGCCCGGCCGAATGGGCGTGTGATCCTGTGCGACAGCTACTGTCACCGAACTCACTCGATCGAGTTCGCGGGCCAGCGGACGAACGAAACCCGCCGGCATGTGTTGGACCACCACTACCGGAGCCGGCAGACCAGAAGGCAGCGCCGGGATGATCTGGTGCAGAACGGCAGGACCCCCCGTCGAACAGCCGATCACGAACAGCGACACCGGAGTGTGGAGTCGGGACCTGATCAGAGCATCGGTCTCCCTGACGCCGGTGATCATGCGGGTACCGGTGGGGGAGCCATGGTTCCGAGTGTCACGATCGCTTCGGCCGTGGGAATCCAAACAAGAACGACCTGAATCGCACCCGATCGAAGGCGATGATCGGCGATCCAACCTCGGTCACCCAACGCCTGGCCTCCAACGGCCATCTCCATCATGGTTTCAACCGACGATCGAAGAAACCTGGGTGGCGAAGGCAGAAACGTTCGAGCGGAAAGATCAACGCCATCGAGGGTCGACCTCAACCCGTTGAGATAGGCCGACCCGATGATATTCGCCGCCTCCTGGGCACGTTCGTTGACCCCCAGGGATTGGCCTGATCCCAGCGACGTGAGGAGCGTCGATACTTCTTCCACCGCGTCCTTCCGACAGCCAACCATCAAGGTCCCGGCGAGATCATCGTGAGTGTCCATGATTGCGGCGGTTTCGATTCCATCGACCTGTCGTCCTGCCGGTTCACACCGGAAATCCAGAGACTGGGTCCACGACTCGCCCCCGGCGATCATCGAGATTGCCTCCGAGGTCGTGACCCCCGCAGACTCGAGTACCCGTTCGATACCGGTTCGCACCTCGACGTTGGCCAACAGGTTGGCCGCCGCATGGGATACAGACTCCGCACGTAGTGTCGTCATTGGCCGGACCCCACGAACGCAGATGAGTCGACGATCAGCGCAACGTTGCCATCGCCCAGAAAGCTTGCTCCGGTGAGACCTCGCCGTGCGCCAAGGCTGTCTCCGATCGACTTGATCACGAGATCTTCGGTGCCGACCGCAGAGTCGATGAGACACGCAACTTCACGCGACCCGGAGGTCAGGATCACCGCAAACCGGTGGTCGGCGTGGTCTTCGTCGCGCGGCAACTGCAACCGCTCCTGAAGATCCAGAACAGACAAGAACTCTCCCCGCAACAACATGGTTGACTCGCTGCCGACCGGGGTGATCGTCACCTCATCAAGACTGACCACTTCCCTCACGTCCTCGATCGGTATCCCCAGATGATGATGGCCGACCGTCACAATGAGGCTGTGCACGATCGCCATCGCCGAGGGCAGGCGCAATGAGATTGTGGTTCCCCGGCCAAGCTCGGACGTCAGTTCAACGGTGCCGTGCAGGCGGGCAACCATCGCTTGCACAGCGTCGAGGCCGACGCCACGGCCAGACAACTCTGTGACGCTGGCCTTCGTCGTGACCCCGGGAAGAAACAGGAATGCGGTCACGTCGTCTCGACTCATGAGCGCGGCCTTCTCGGCGTCGACGCGGCCATCCGCCACGAGCTTCCCGCGAACTGCGTCGACGTTGATCCCACGACCGTCGTCGGACAGTTCGATGACCACGCTGTTGCCTTGCTGGGCCGCGCTGAGCACGAGCTGACCCTTGGACGGTTTGCCTGTACGGCCCCGCTCCTCCGGCGTTTCCAACCCGTGATCGATGGCGTTTCGAACCAGGTGGGTGAGCGGCTCGGACAACCCGTCGATAAGGCGTTTGTCAACACCGGTTCGCTCGCCCCGTATGACCAGTTCGACGTCCTTGCCCGATGCCAGTGCCGCGCTGTGCACGACCCGACGGAATCGCCGAAACACCGATTCCAGCGGTACCAGACGAAGATCGATCGTTGCTTCCTGGAG
>JBLYYW010000137.1:0-4619 GCA_048550155.1 Acidimicrobiales bacterium
CGGCATGATCCCGTACCTGCTCACCATCATCGTGCTGGCAGCAGCAGGTCTGGCAGCTCGACCCCCGGCCGCGGCGGGCACCCCCTACGAAGGAGCTTGAGGTGTCCCAGCTGCTCCAAATGAAGGGTCTTACCAAGACGTTCGGCCCCGTCGTCGCATGCGACGACGTAGACCTGACGCTCAACAAGGGCGAGATCGTCGGACTGTTGGGAGAGAACGGTGCCGGCAAGTCAACATTGGTGAAGATGCTGTTCGGCATCTACGAACCCGACAGTGGAGAAATCTACTTCGACGGCCAACTGGCCGATATCGACGGGCCGGGCGATGCGATCGCACAAGGAATCGGAATGGTGCACCAGCATTTCCAGCTGGTCCCACCTCTCACGGTTGCCGAGAACATCATGCTCGGCGCAGAGGTCGTCCCCCAGTCCGGCCCCGGATCCGTCGTCGGAGTCATGAACATCTCCGAGGCCGAGGCCCAAGTACTCGAACTCTCCGAACGATTCGGTCTAAAAGTCGATCCCTCTGCGGTGGTTGAGGATCTGCCCGTCGGGGTTCAGCAAAGGGTCGAGATTCTCAAAGCACTCAACCGAGGTGCACGTCTGCTGATCCTCGACGAACCCACCGCAGTGTTGACGCCCAAAGAGACCGATGAACTTCTGAAGGTGATGCGTTCGCTGGCCGAGACTGGCGTCGGAATCATCTTCATCACTCACAAATTGCGTGAGGTGCTAGCCGTCACCGACCGGGTGACGGTGCTCCGAAACGGCAAGTACATCGGGTCGGCCGAGACCGCCGATTCCACCCAGGCAAGTCTGGCCGAAATGATGGTTGGCCGGTCGGTTGTCTTGAGGGTCGACAAAGGCGAGGCTCATCCCGGGTCGCCCGTTCTCGAAGTACGCGACCTGAGGGTCAAAGACGATCGCGGCTCAGAAGCGGTCGAAGGCATGTCGTTCGAGGTGCGTCAGGGAGAGATTCTCGGCATCGCTGGAGTCGAGGGGAACGGCCAGCGGGAACTCGTCGAGGCAATTACTGGAATCCGACGGTCCGAGTCGGGGTCGATCCTCTTCGGAGGTGTCGACATGACCAACGATTCGCCCCGAGACGTCAGCGAATGGGGGGTAGCCCACATCCCCGAAGATCGCGAAAAGGACGGCCTGGTCGACAACTACTCGGTAGCCGACAACATGGTGTTGAACACCTACTTCAAAGAACCGTTTGCCAGCAAAGGAATTCGGGTCGTTTCCGAGATTCGCAAGTGGGCCAGGCAGCTGATCGAGAAGTTCGACGTTCGCCCCCGAACCATCACCTCACCGGTGAAATCCTTGTCGGGCGGGAACAAGCAGAAAGTCATTGTGGCGCGAGAGCT
Organism: Acidimicrobiales bacterium; assembly: GCA_048550155.1. Lineage (GTDB taxonomy): Bacteria > Actinomycetota > Acidimicrobiia > Acidimicrobiales > SZUA-35 > JABDIY01. The sequence goes on from JBLYYW010000137.1 coordinate 1,370, forward strand.
GAGCGTGGACAACAAGCTGATCGTGGCGTCGCAGCCGACCCGCGGCGTGGATGTCGGCTCGATCGAATTCATCCACAACCAGCTTGTTCACCAGCGCGACCAAGGCAGGGGAGTGCTCCTGGTGAGCGCGGAGCTCGACGAAATCCTCGGCCTGTCAGACCGCATTGCGGTGGTGTACGAAGGCGTCGTAGTGGCAACCCTCGATGGTGAATCCGCCTCTCGTGAGGAAATCGGGCTCCTGATGGCCGGTGGCTCCAGCTCGAACTGACCAAGGTCCAGATGCCTCCGATTCGAATGATCGCCACCGATATCGATGGCACGATGCTTCGCCGCGATGGCACCCTTTCTCCAGCTGTACGCGACGCTCTGCACGCCGCTGCAAGCGCAGGCATCGAAGTTGTGCCGACGACCGGTCGGCCCTTCGTCGTTGCGACCGATGTGATCGAAGCGCTCGACCATGACCGATATTGGATCTTTGCGAACGGTGCGGTCACCTGGCACCACGGGCGAGCAGAAACAATCCGTGGGTACTGGATGCAGCCGGACCGAGCCATCGACATCATCGCGCGGATTCGGTCGGTCCTTCCCACCGCACGTTTCGCGGTCGAATTCGAAACTGACGCGATCTTCGAGAGAGGCTTCGAACTACTCGTCACCATCGTCGACGGGCTCCACCTGGTCGATGATGTCACCCGGGCCGTCGAATCTCGCGTGCAGAAGGTGCTCGTGTTCGATCACAGCTTCACCATCGACGAGCTCTATCAACAGGTCACTGGGGCAATCGGCAGCGACGGAGTTGCCACGTACTCAGGGATGTCATTCATCGAGGTCGCCGCAGATCTGGTGACGAAGGCCATGGCGGTCCGAGAGCTGGCCGACGAACTTGGTATCGATCGATCCGAGGTTGCCAGCTTCGGCGACAACCACAACGACGTGTCCATGCTCGAGTGGGCCGGGCGCGGGTACGCCATGGGCAACGCCACACGTGATGCAAGCGAGGCGGCGGATTACGTGATCGGAACAAACCAAGAGGATGCGCTCGCCACCCAGGTGTGGTCCCTTATCGCCGAGCATGGGAACGCCTCGCGCACTGTCTCCCCAACCCCCGACTGAGGAGACCGGCCGTGGAAGTCCCAAAACCCCTCAAGGGTGTGCCCGGTTGGTTCGGGCGTCCCATATGGGGTGAGGCCAGGAGTGTTCGAGAACTCCGGATGCTGAGACAGAGCTCGTGGTGGCAGGGGTACGGGGTACCCGAAGGTAAGGGTCGACCCATCCTCCTGATCGCCGGGTTTCTCGCCGGTCCTCGCACAATCGACGCCTTAGATCATGTCCTGTCCGTTGCGGGGTGGCAGGTGCAACAGGCTGACGTCGGACGAAATGCCGGACCGGCGTATCACGGAATCGAACGCTGCGAGCGAGATTTGCTGGCGATGTTCGAAGACTACGGCCAGAAAGTGCGCCTCATCGGCCACAGCCGTGGCGGGCAATACGCGCGGGTGCTGGCGGTCCGGTTCCCCGGGATGATTCGGCAAATCATCACGCTGGGATCACCGCTTCGGGTGAAGTACCCGAAGTACGCCGTGGTCAAAGTGCCAGCGGAGGCACTCGACCGTCTGTGGCGAACCGGCCTGTTCGGCGCACTGGACATCCAGGCCGAACAGCTCGTCGATGACGATCGTTTCGTTACCGTCCCCGACGAGATCGACTTCGTGAGCGTGTTCTCCAAGACCGATGGGATCGTTGATTGGCGGACCTCACTGGATCCCCAGGCCCATCTGGTCGAAGTGAACGCTTCTCATGCCGGGCTCCCCAACAGCATCGCCGGAGTCGCCGCTATTGCCTCAGCCCTGGCCCGAAAGTGATCTACAGCGACCTGTCGGTGCATGCTCCGGTTCGGCTAGCTAGCTTCTTCACGTGGCTGAGTTGCAGTTTTTCTTCGGGACAATGGGTTCAGGCAAATCCACGCAGGCGCTTCAGGTGCACTACAACCTCACCGAACGGGGACTGCGGTGCATGCTCCTGACCCAACTCGACCGGACCGAAGGGGTGGTATCCAGCCGCCTCGGCATCCAAGCCGAAGCGGTCATCATCAACCCATCGGTCGACGTGTACCGCCTCATCGCCGCCGCCCACCGGACCGGGCCCGGCCTGGATGCTGTCATCTGTGACGAGGCCCAATTCTACGAGGCGGCCCAAATCGACCAGCTGGCTCGGGTGGTCGACGAGCTGAGAATCGACGTCTACGCATACGGGTTGTTGACCAGCTTCCAAGGTGAGCTCTTCCCGGGATCGAAGCGGCTGATGGAGATGGCTGACAAGCGGAACGAGCTTCAGGTCGAGGCACGTTGTTTCTGTGGCAAGAGAGCGACGCACAATGCCAGATTGGTGAACGGACGCCAGGTGTACGACGGCGAGTTGAAAGTTGTGGGCGACACCGGAGAAACGACGGCCGAGGTCTCCTATGACCTGCGCTGCCGGGAACATTGGTTGGCCGGCAAGGACGACGCTCGTCAACGTGCACTGTTCGATGAGCTGCGACTCGAGGATCTGCCCCTAGAGTTCGAGCATGAATTCTGAGACGATCCGGGTCGACAAGTGGTGCGATCCCATTTGACCGTGGTGTTGGATAACCAGCCGTTGGCTGGTTGAAGAAGTTGCACCCCACCGGAATCTCGACATTCACTATCGATCGATATCGCTGAAGGTGAAGAACGACAGCGATGACGAGGCGGTGCTCTTCACGCACAATCTCCTTCGGATGACCGAGTCGGTACGCGCCACCGAGGGTGATGGCCCGCTCAAGGATCTGTATTGGGAAATGTGCCGTCGGATCCATCACGAGAAGGATCGATCCTTCTCACCCGAGGATGTCCTCGAAGCCGTGGGCGTGGACTTGTCCCACGCCGCAGCGTTCTCGGATCCAGGATGGGATGAAGCCGTCGAGGCAGAAACCGCAGCCGGCATCGACCTCGTCGGTCAGGATATCGGCACGCCGATTCTCGCTCTCACCTACCCCGACCGAACCCAAGCGGCGATCTTCGGTCCCGTCATGACTCCGATTCCGAGAGGACAAGCCGCCCTCGACCTCTGGGACGGAATGGCGAAGGTCATGAGCGTGCCGGGGTTCTATGAATTGAAGCGAACCAGAAACATCGGACCCGACACCGGCCCCTATCCAGCCTGATTTCCCTCCGGGGGCCCTTTCGCTCGCCTTCGGGCCTTCCTGTTCATCTTCTAACTCGCCAGCCTC
>JBLYYW010000138.1:0-11404 GCA_048550155.1 Acidimicrobiales bacterium
ACCGTGCTGAACTATCTCCTCGAACGTCATGAACAGACGGTGTTGGCAGCGCTGCTTGGCCTCATGGTCGGGAGTCTGCGGGTGCTGTGGCCATGGCCCAACGGGGTGGGCTACACCATCGAAGAGGGCGAGACCGAGGTGACCATTCCCGGAACCGAGCTCGATCTCTGGCCAGACCTCAGGGCATTGGGTGGGGCGCTCCTCATGATGACTGCGGCCGCTGGGTTGACCATCCTCGTGGTGGCCCTGGCGGACCGGTTCACCGTGGAAGACAGCAAAGAAGCGGTCTCGGTCTGAGCGAGGTTCCCGCCGGTTTCGAACGCCGCAGGCCGCCGGCAGCTGACCCGACCTGGTTCGAAGCCCATCTGACGCTGGCTACCGGCACAGACGGGTCGATCATCGTGTGGACCTCGGTTCATCCGGGTCGAGGCCATGCCGAACAGGCATGTGTCGTGTGGCCCATCGACGGTGATCCGGTGGCAATGATCGAAGCTGACATCCCCGTACCGACCGCTCGGTGGGAATTCCGGACCAGTGGCCTGTGGGTCGAACAGGTGTGCGAAGCCCCGCACGAACACTGGTCCTACGGGCTGGAAGCGTTCGCCCTGGAGATCGACAGTCCGACCGAACTGATCCGAACCGGCTACGGGACCAGGGTCCCGATGGGTTGGGAACTCGACTTCACCGCCCTCTCCCCATCCCGCTGGCTCCTGGTCGGTGCCGATCCGCTGGAACGCGCCGGGGCCTACACCCAGCGCGGAGAGCTTTCGGGCCTGTTGCTCGATGGCGACGGGGAACACCCAACCTCCGCACTCGCCCAGAGGTGGCACTGGTGGGGCACCAAACCACTGACCTCAGCCGGAATCGAGCTCGCTCGAACCGGCGTGTCGAACCAGGCGTACGAAGAACTCCACCTCCCGCTCTCCCAGGGGCCGGTGGTCGTGTCTCGGACACCGACCGGCCTCCGACTCAGCGCGGTCGAGACCCTGGCCCCCTGAACCGAACTGCGGCGGATCCACTAGCCTCATGGCAGTGACTGAGACGGTTCACAACAACCCGAACTCCCTGGATGCCACCGAATCCGGGCTGCGGCGGCTCAGCCAGACGCTGGCCGATGCACCGCTCGTTTTCGACCTCGAGGGAGCCGACCAGGCACGGGAAATCGCCACTGAACTCAACGATCAGATCACTGACTACTTGATCCCCCGAATGCGCCGCCTCGATGCACCCCTGCTTGCGGTTCTCGGCGGTTCAACCGGCAGCGGCAAGTCGACCATCACCAACACCCTCGCCGGTGCGGTGGTCAGCAAGTCAGGTGTGATACGTCCGACGACGCGCGCACCAACCCTGATCTGCCACCCCGACGACACCGCCTGGTTCATGGCCACCGGCGACAACGGCGTTCTGGCAGGACTCCCTCGCGTCACCGGAGAAGGAGATCCCAGCGGACACGTGTTGAAGGTGACCGAAGTCGGAACCATGACCTCGGGGCTGGCGATCATCGATGCACCCGACATCGATTCGGTGGCCCAAGAGAACCGCGACCTGGCCACCCAGCTGCTCGCCTCGGCCGATCTGTGGTTGTTCACCACGACTGCCGTGCGCTACGCCGATGCGGTCCCGTGGGACTTCCTGCGGCGGGCGCGTGATCGAGGAACATCTCTGTCGATCATCATCAACCGGATACCTGCCGGAGCGGCTGGTGAAGTTGTCCCCCACCTGGCCGAGATGATGGCCAAGGAAGGGTTCGGGAACATCACGGTGTTTCCGATCGAAGACACCACCTTGTCCCCGCTTGGACTACTTCCCGAAACCTCGGTCAGCGAGATCCGAGAACAGCTCGACGCACTAGCCGCCAGCGCCGACGAGCGAGCGGTGATCATCCGCCGCACCCTCGACGGAGCGCTGCGCAGCGTCCCCGATCGAGCCCGCCTCGTACACAGCGCGGTCGTGACCCAAGACCACGCCGTGGCCGAGCTGAAGTCTGCGGTGGATCATCACTACGGATCGGCCAGAGACAACCTTTATGACGCTCTCACCGGCGGAACGCTCCTGCGAAACGAGGTGCTGGACCGATGGCAGGAGCTGATCGGTGTCAGCGAGATTCTCGCCCGCCTGCAGAGCTTCTTCGGCCGACTGCGGGACCGTGTCAGCTCGATGGTCACCGGACGGGTGGCCGACACCGCCGCAGTGCAGGGCGAGATCACCAACACCCTCGAACAACTGCTGATCGACCTGGCCGACGAGGCCGCGCTCAGCTCGGTCGCCGCATGGAGGCAACTCCCCGGAGGACGCCAGACTCTTGCCGCCGACACCGAGTTGGAGCGGAGCTCGGTCGAACTACGTTCCCGGGCCGCCGAAGAGATCCGAGCCTGGCAGAACGACGTTCTCGAACTGGTGAGAACCTCCGCTCAGGGAAAACGCAACCTCGCCCGGGGCCTTGCGTTCGCCGTCAACAGCGTCGGTGTGGCCTTGATGATCTTCATCTTCTCCCAAAGCTTCGGTGTGAGCGGGGCCGAGGTAGCCGTCGCCAGCGGAACGGCTGCGGTGAGCCAGACGCTCCTCAACGCCATCTTCGGCGAGCAGGCGGTCCGGGATCTTGCCAACACCGCCCAGCAGTCGCTGCTCGATCGAGCCGGTGCGCTTCTTGACACCGACGCCAACCGATTCTTGGAGGCGTTGTGGTCGGTTGCCGGGCCGCCTGACCAGACCGCTGAACTCGGGGCGGCGATCACCAGATTCGAGGAGTCGCTGTGAGCAGGCGCACACTGCTTTCCGGCCAAACGGTCGGCGAAGACCTTCCCGAGCGGCTCCAGAGTTTGGAGCATGCAATCGACCTGGCCGAGGGTCGTCTCGACCCACAGGTGATCGGCTACGCCCGCCACGTCCTGGACAAGGCTGGCGATCGGCTCAAATTCGGCACCCATCACAGCGTGGTGGCGTTGCTGGGGGCCACCGGCAGCGGCAAGTCGAGTATGGCCAACGCGATCGTCGGCAGCACCGTCGCAACAACCGGGGTCCGCCGACCAACGACCTCTTCCACCCTGGCGTGCACCTGGGGCGATGCCGATTCAACCCCGCTGCTCAACTGGCTCGAGATCAAGAATCGTCATACCGTCCCGGCCGAAGGCAACGGCCTCGATGGCCTGGTGCTTCTCGACGTGCCCGACCACGACTCGGTCCGTGTTGAGCATCGACTCGAGATGGAGCGGATCGCTGAACACGCCGACCTGCTGCTCTTCGTCACCGATCCCGAAAAGTACGCCGACATGGCCCTCCACCGATATCTGTCGCTACTCAGCCAGCACGGAGCGGTGACTGCGATCGTCCTGAGCAAGGCTGACACCCTCAACAACGAGGACCTGAAAGCGTGCCGAACCGACCTGGCCAAACTTCTCCTGGCCGACGGAATCGGCAATGCGATGATCCTCACGGCGTCAGCCACAACCGGGCTCGGGATTCCAGAGTTGAAGCAGATGCTGGCCGACCTGGTCGATGACCATCAGCTGGCCCTCGCTCGCCTCGATGCGGACGCGACCGTGGCGGCCTCGGACCTCGCAGCCGAGGCGGGACCGCCGATCACGACCGCGATCTCCAAGAACGTTGCCGAGGATCTAGCCGAGGAATTAGTGGATGCATCCAGTCTCGATGTGATCACCGACGCCGTCGGCAAGGGATATCGGCGCGACGCAGCCTCGGCGACGGGTTGGCCGGTCACCCGCTGGGCGAGCAAGCTTCGACCGCATCCTTTGAAGCGCCTTCACCTCGGGGGCGGATCTACTGGTCCCACCTCGATGCCCGCAGCGAGCCCGGCCAGCACCGCCCGAGTACACGCCGCCGTGCGAAATGCGTCCGACGCCGCCACCGACGAACTGCCCGAGCCGTGGCCAACCTTGGTCCGCAACGCCGCCCTCCCAAACACGCCGGCCCTCCAAGACGCCGTCGATGCAACGATCGCCGCCTCGGTCCGAGAACGGTCGAAGGGGAAGCCTCGGTGGTGGGGCATGGTTGGTGCGCTCCAGATGCTGGTGTTCGTGGCCATGATGGTCGGGGTGGTCTGGCTGATCGCACTGGCTGCCGCCGGGTTCTTCGCATTTGGTGATATCCCCGTGCCCGATGTCTGGGGCATTCCCGTGCCTACGGGCCTTGCGTTGGGTGGTGCGCTGCTCGGTTGGCTCATCGCGTTGATCGCACGGCGGTTCGCAAGGGTAGGGGCCGACCGGCGAGCCAGGAAAGTACACAAAGACGCCACCGATGCAATGGTCTCGGTCGCCCGGACCCATGTGCTGGACCCAATAGAGGCTGAGCTGGTCTCCCGTCGTCAACTCACCGACGCACTCAAAGCCGCAGGCGCCCAATGGCCCGAAGGTCTGCGATGAATGATGCGCACTATTTGACCGACGAATGGTTCGACGCCGCCGCAATCCGCGTGGCGGCAGCACCGTTCTCCTCTGAATCACCTGATCTGATCGCGTTCAGCTACACGATCAGCGACCTGCCCGACGGTCACGCCAAGGCGGGCACGGTGGTCCATTATCGAATCGATGCGGACCCTTCACGTCAGAAAGCAACCCTGTCCTGCTCCGACGAGCCCGGCGACGTCACATTTGCGATGACCTACGACGTCGCATTCGCAGTCGCCACCGGAGCGACCAGCGGAAGCCGAGCCTTTCTGGACGGTTCGATCCGCCTGGGTGGCAACGTCGCCGCGCTGATCGAACGAGCCAACGACCTGAAGTTGCTCAACGGTCTGATCGGACCCCCCGATGCCTGAGTTGCCCGAGGTGCAGGCCCACGCCGAGCGAATGACCGTGGATCTCGCCGGGAAGAAGCTCGAGAAGTTCCAATTGCTGAACTTCGCATCTCTCAAGACGTTTTCCCCGGCACCCGACGAAGCCGTCGGCGCAACGCTCACCGAGGTAACCCGTCGGGCGAAGGTGTTGCAGCTCCGGTTCGACAACGGCCACGTCCACGTGGTGCATCTGATGCAAGGAGGACGCCTCCGACCCGATCCCAAACAATCCAAGAAACCGCGTTTGGGAATCGCTCGCTGGGTTTTCGAAGGCGACGACGCCTGGCTGTTCACCGAAGCAGGAAATGAACGCAAAGCGGGAGTGTGGACCGTCGACGGCGACCCCGACGACCATCCCCCTCTCACCGAGACGGCCCCGGACTGTATCGAGTTCTCACGGAAGGATCTCGAAACCCTTTGCAGCTCGCACAGCGGACGCATCCACGGACTCTTGCGGGACCAGCGCAAGATCGCCGGACTCGGCCGGATGCTCAGCAACGAAATACTCTTCGACGCTCGGATCTCCCCGTTCGCCAACGCATCCAAACTCACCACCGAGCAGGTCGCAGCCCTGCACCACTCGATGCAGTCGGTGGTTGCCGCCGCCATCGAGCACGAGCGAACCCTCGATGACATCGGCAAGAGCGCCGACCGACCCAGCAAAGTCCACAACCGGGCCGGTGAACCGTGCGTCGACTGTGATGACACGATCCGAACGGTCGAGTACCGCAAGTACACGGTCTACTACTGCCCGACCGATCAAACCGGCGGCAAGATCCTGGCCGACAACACCACCAGCAAGTTCCTCAAGTAGAAGCTCTCACGGGAGGAATCGGCCAACCCGGGCCGAGGGCTCTTCAGTTGTCAAGATGCGGTGCGTTGGTAGACCCAGTGCACAGTGCAGTTGCTCCTCCGCAGTCCAGTTGCTGCTCCGCAGTCCAGTTGCTGCTCCGCAGTCCAGTTGCTGCTCCGCAGTCCAGTTGCTGCTCCGCAGTGCAGTTGCTGCTCCGCAGTGCAGTTGCTGCTCCGCAGTGCGGTTGCTGTGATGGTGTCCGGCCGATGCGTTGAGCCCTGTGTCTCCCGGGGCTCGGCTGTTGCCAGCTGTTTTCGGGTGGTGTCCGTTCTGAGACGGACGGTCATGCGGCCACAGGCTCGCATTGGGTACTCACAAGAGGGGGCGGGATGGTTCGGTGGAGGGTGCCATCGGGCCTGTGCAGCCGGATGGTTCGATCGAGGTCCATGTCAAGTTTCCAACCATGGTCATGGACGAGGTGATGCCATCGCTTGGAGATTGGCACCAGGTTGGCAAGAGCGGTCTCCTTGCAGTCTTCGTAGTAGATGACGTGGTGGACTTCGACCCGGGACCAAGGGGCGCCGGTGATGGCGCATCCCGGATACAACGCCCGCAGCGCTGCTCGCTGAGCGGGCGTTGCTGTCCGTCCTGAGTGGGACACATTGACCGAACCGTCAGCAAGCGTTTCGATCCGGCGCAGCGTGGCATCACAACACAAACGTGAGAGCTGTGCGGGTGCGAGGTTCTGGCCGTCGTTGGTCTCCGACACGGTGCTCTCGTGTGGACCGCTCGAGAGTGTCTGGCCATCGGTGATGACGTTGACGACCACTTTTGGTTTGCTGTTCTCGAAGGTCGGTGCGGTGTTCACTCCTCGCACATAGGGATCGACCAAGGCTCGAACGGTGAGCTCGTTCTTGGAAAGCCCGTGGCCGGGTCCGAGTTCTTTCTCGACCTGGCGGAGTGACTTGTGGAAACCGTCGAGGAAGGCTGCACCATCGATTGAGTCGAGTCGGGCGTTGAGAAAGTAGCCGTCGCCATCGGAACGGGGACCGACGTGCACCTCGGATGCTCTCTGGGACCGCCTCGCTGCGTCGAGACCGTGATCCTTTCTGATGTTGTCCCTCTTGCGACGGACACGCCGCCCGAAACTCTCGGCTCCCAAGGTTGCCGAGGACTCTGCAAGCTCGACATCATCAACCGCCAACTTCTGCACTTCGGATGGTGTCATGTCGGCAACAAGGCGAGCCAACACATCAACATTGGCGGGGAACGCAAGCCCGTTTCGCAGCGAACTTCGGACCGTGGGAAATGACCTGAGGACGGCCAACCGAGCGGCCTCGGTTCGGGCCTGGCCCGCCGAAACCTGGCGACCAGATGCCAGCACCTCCTCTACCGGGGCACCAACACCGGCGTGGTGATGCGCGTGGGCACACTCGGCCAGGGCCGAAGCGATCCCGACGCAGTGCCGTTCAAGTGATCGAACCAGACTCAACAACTCACCGACCTCGCCAGAGGACAGACCACCCGCCTCCACATGATCGGCAAGGCCTCTCAGCTGTACCGCCGCCGCCTCTATTCTGTTCCGCACGACGTCCGCCGTTGACATGCCTCCATCTTTCCCCAAGGGTGTGACAGCGTTCGGCGCCGAGGCTGCCATCAGCACGCATCCCGACCCATTGAACAGGGCAAACACCACTCGAAAAGAAATCAGAGAGAATGTTGGTGGGCTCACAACCATGAGCTCCAACACCGACCAGCTGCGGTCGTTCGGACCGAGCCCAACGACACCGGTTCGTGTCCTACGCTCGCCGCATGCGCTCGACGACGTTCCGCTCTGCCACTGTCGCGCTCGCAGTCGTAATCACCGCGACAACTGCGGCGTGCAACTCGGGATCGACCAACACCGTCGAGCGTTCCGATGCCACCTCTTCAACAGTGCCCACTTCGGGAAGCGCTGAAACTTCCCCGTCGACGAGCCAGAGTACGACCCCTGGGGCACCGGAAACCTCGGTCGCCGTTGCGGATCCGATCAACACCCTCACACCGCTGCCATCCCAACCGGACGGCGTACCGTTTCCTACCGATCGCTGGCCCGAGGGAACAATCCCAGCTGGCGTCGACGTCGATAGGTTGGCCGAGACGATTGAGAGTGCGTTCGGATCCAACAAGGGATCGTACGGTCAAATCGACGCTGTCCTGGTCGTGCAGGGCGGCGAGATCGTGCTGGAACGCTACGACGATTCCTACCCGCCCCAGCAGCCGCATGACTCGTGGTCGGTAGCCAAGAGTGTGACTCATGCGGTGCTCGGCATCCTGGTCCGCGACACTCTGCTCGACTACGACGCACCGGCGGCGATCCAGGAGTGGGCCGAAGACGAGCGAGCCGAGATAACGCCCGAGCAGTTGGCTCGGATGTCGTCAGGCCTCGAGTGGAACGAGAGGTTCGATGCGATCCAGCTCGTCGGCTCAGCAGCCGGAATCGATGCCGCCGCCCAGCAGTCGGAACGTCCCCTGGTTGCCGATGTCGGCTCGGTGTTCAACTACAGCACCGGGTCGACCGCGGTGAACGGTCGGATCATCGGAGATCTGGTCGGCACCGGTGATGAGTTTCGCGACTGGATAGGCGGCGAGCTCTTCGATCCTCTCGGCATCACGAGTGCCGAGCTGATCAGCGACGGCAACGGGTACTGGGTCGCCGGATATGGCGCCAACATGGTTGCTCGCGACTTTGCCCGGTTCGGCCTGCTCTACCTCCGCGACGGAGTTTGGGACGGTGACCGGATCCTGCCCGAAGGTTGGGTCAACGACGCCCGGACGCCATCGGACACGAACAGCGAGTACGGGGCCGGATTCTGGATCGGTCTGAACGGGCCCGACACGTTCTCCGCCGAAGGCTTCCGCGGCCAGAAGGTTGTGATCGCGCCCGACTCTGACCTGGTCGTGGTCGTGTTGTCCAACAACCTCAACAGCGACCGCTCGACCGCCTTCGCCAGCACGATCGTCAATCTGTTCCGTCGACAGTGAGGGACCGCGATCAGCACAACCCGAGAGTCGCCCGCGGTACGAGTCCATACGGCTCAGCAAGTTTCAGACCGCCTATCATGTTCTTGGACAAGGAGCCGACAGGAGCAAGCAGGAGGCTGACGTGCATCACCCGGAGATCGGAGTCACCGGCGGTCCGCTCGATAGTGCGGACATAGAGGTGGCGGTCCTCGATGCCAAGGGGGTCATCGTCGCGGTGAACGGCCCTTGGACTGACTTCTGCGACGCCAACGACGGGAACCCCGCACTCACCGGGGTCGGCATGGACTATCTGGAAGTCTGCAGCAAGGCCAGCGACGAACCGGGCGCCAAGGAAGTGGCTGATGCCATCACAGCAGCCTTGGCAGGAGGCAGACCGAGCGTCGAACGGATCCAGATCGCCTGCCACAGCCCACATCAGAAGCGCTGGTTCGACGTTCTGGTGTCGTCCCGCACCGACGAGACAGGCAAGGCCATCGGAGCCACCGTGATGGTTGCCCGTGTCCCCAATCCACACGTCGACCAGGTCGACGCCGACCACACGATCGCTCGAGAAGTCTTCGAGGCCTGTCCTGACGCTCTGTTGTTGGCAGACGAACACGATGTCATCGAGTCGATGAACCGGTCGGCCGAGCGACTCTTCGGATGCAACCGCGTCGAACTGCTGGGACAGGCCGTTGACACGGTGCTGTCGGGTCAGGGCACCGAAGCGATCTCGGCGGGTGCGCAACTCGTTGCGATCCGAGCCGACGGTTGCGAAATCCCGGTTGAAGTCGGCATCAGTCGACGAGACGTGGGAGGCCAACCGCGCCGAATTGCCGCCATCCGAGACATCAGCGAACGCCTTCGCTCCAATCAACAGGCCAGCCAAATCGAGCAGTGCATCGACAGGGTCTCCGATGCCATCCTGATCCTCGACGAAAACAGCCTCAAATTCCTCTACGCGAACCAAGGCGCAGCCGACATGTTCGGTTACTGCAAGTCCGAGCTGGTCGACAACATGACACCGACGGACCTTGTGACCGAACTCTCGTTCTGCGAGTTTGTCACCGTTCTCGGAGCACTCCGAGAACGGCCCGACGAACACGTTCGACTGTCGACCAGAGGCCTCTCCAAGAACGGATCGCAGTTTCCGATCGAGATCCAGCTCGACTGGCCCGCTCCAGATTCCCCCAACGCGCCTCGACCAGTTGCCGCCGTCATTCGAAACCTCGACGGAGACGACGCCCGCTGAGGCTCGGGTCCTGTCGGTCTGGGACCTGGGACCCTGCCCTACCGCCGTGCACTCGGGGACACTGATTCCATGAGCCCCATTGTCGAGAGGCGAGTGCTCGCCCCCGACGTGACACTTCTCCGCGTGCGTCACCCCAAGATTGCCGACCGGCAGCGCCCTGGCCAGTTCGTGATCATCCGAGTCGCATCAGGAGGTGAACGAATTCCGCTGACCATCGCAGCTTCGGACGAAGACACGATCACGCTTGTTGTCCAGGCTGTCGGGAAGACAACCCAGTTGCTTACGGCGATGCAGCAGGGTGACGAGATCACCGACGTCGCCGGCCCGCTCGGAACGCCCTCGACAATCGAGCGGTTCGGAACGGTCGCGGTCGTCGGTGGCGGAGTTGGAACTGCGGTCGCCTTTCCGATCGCCGTCGCGCTAGCTGAGGCAGGCAACTGCGTCCATGCCGTGATCGGAGCCAGAAGCCGGCAACACGTGCTGTTCGAGTCGGAGCTGAGCGCTGTGTGCGACGCAGTGCACGTGTGCACCGACGACGGCAGTCATGGCCGCCGCGGGCTCGTGACCGATGCCCTTTCCGACCTGCTGGCGACAACCCCCGCCGATCGCGTTTTCACCGCTGGTCCGGTTGCGATGATGAGAGCAGTAGCGGCGGTGACCCGCCCGGCCGGAATCCCCACGGTGGCTAGCCTCAATCCGATCATGGTTGACGGCACCGGTATGTGTGGAGGATGCCGTGTCTCGGTGGACGGCAAGCCCCACTTTGCGTGTCTCGACGGCCCAGAGTTCGATGCCCATCGCGTCGACTTCGATGCCCTAGCCAACCGAAACCGGGGCTACGTCGAATGGGAGAGGGGCCAGCGTGCCCAGCGACCCCGGTGCGCACTGGAGACGGTCGTCGGTGGTGAGCCTTGAGCGAACTCAGCCGCAGGGAGCGGAGGAAGCTCCCCCCTATCGAGATGCCCGAGCGATCGGCAGACGCACGCCGACGGGACTTCGGCGAGGTCAACCTTGGCTACACCCCTGAGATGGCGATCGCCGAAGCAACGCGCTGTCTGTACTGCGCCCGGCCGACCTGTGTTCAAGGGTGTCCGGTCGGGGTTCAGATCATGGAGTTTGTGCATCGGATCGAAGAGGGGCGGTTCATGGAGGCTGCGGAGATTGTCAAGGTCGACAACTCACTCCCAGCCGTCTGTGGCCGGGTGTGCCCACAGGAAATCCAATGCGAGGGTGCCTGTGTCCTCGCCAAGAAGGGGGCGCCGATCCACATCGGTCACCTTGAACGCTTCGTTGCAGACTACGCACGAGACAACGACGAAGGAGGCACCGTTCCACCGGTCGCTTCTACCGGAAACAGGGTGGCCGTGATCGGGAGCGGGCCAGCCGGCCTCGCCTGCGCCGGAGATCTCGTCCAGCTGGGTCATGAAGTGACCGTGTTCGAGGCGCTCCATCGGACGGGCGGCGTTCTCGTGTACGGCATTCCCGAGTTCCGGCTTCCGGAGGCCGTGGTGGACGCCGAGGTCGACGGTCTCCGCCGACGAGGAGTTCGGTTCGAGACCAATGC
>JBLYYW010000139.1:0-4702 GCA_048550155.1 Acidimicrobiales bacterium
GGTGATGGGTGCGGACGGCACGGTAACTCGTGCCAAGCGGGTCGTCGGCACGCGTGACCTCGAAACGCCGACCACCACTCCATCCATCGATCACGAACAGGGCGACCCCTCCACCGAAGACCCATCGATCGATCCTGGCACGCTCGTCGACCGATTCAAGGGCGATCGGGCGGCCATGATCGGCGACGTCGATCCAAACGAACTCAGCCCCGACGTGGTCGACGATCTCGAGTCCGAGGGTGCAACCGTTGTTGAACTGGCCTCCGGCGAACGTTCCTTCCGGTTCGGTCATGTCATCGTCGATGAGGCGCAAGATCTTTCTGCGATGCAGTGGCGGATGATCATCCGTCGGGCTGAGCCCGGCTGTCTCACTGCGGTCGGCGACCTGGCTCAGCGGACGATCGCCCCGGCGCAGAAATGGGATGACATCCTGCCCGACATCGGGCCCGTCAACGAGATGCGGCTCACGATCAACTATCGCTCCCCGGCCGAGGTCCTGGTCCCAGCGGCAAAGGTCCTCGAGCGGTACGCCCCGGAGTTGGAGATGCCACGTGCCCTGCGGAGCTCTCAGATTCCCACCGAACTGATTCTGGAGAGGGACCGGCCGCTCGGCGAGACCATCTTGGGTGTCCTCCGGACACACCGGGATGACGGCCCGAGGACCGTGGCCTGTATCTGTCCCGATTCGATCGGCTCCCACGTTGAGGCTGCCACCGCAGCAAGCGCGGCCGAGGCCATCAACCTCGGGTATGAGCTGATCACGGTCCGCTCCAGCGAGTGTCGAGGACTCGAGTTTGATGCCTCGTTGATCATCGAACCCGGCCTGTTTGGCGAGACGCCGCGAGGTCTGGCGAACCTCTTCGTGGCGCTCACCAGAAGCACGCAATGGAGCGCTGTGATCACGTCTCGACCGATCCCAGCGGGCCTCGTCGACATTTTCGACTGAGACCGAACAACCCGACCCTCAACCTCTACTCGATCGTTGAGAGAGTCACAACTGTGGGCTGAGCGTTCTCACAGCACCTCCGCCCCCAACCTTCGGTTTAGGTTGACATTCATGTTGAAGCTTGGCAAGACTTGCGCTCGGAGTTGCGGTGACATCACTGTGGGTGACCATTGGTGATGGTCCGCAATGTGGACGTGGAAACGCAATGTGGACGTGGAAACACAGAATGGTCGACACCGATGACAACAATTGACCTGGACCAAGAGGTCGTGACCGAGAGGTCCGGACCTGAAGACCCCGGTGGCAGGGTGTCTGCTCTCATCACCTTCGAGGCGATGTTCGAGTGTTCGTCGGTCCCGATTCTGGTGGCGGACACCGACTTCGTCATCCGTTTCGCCAACCCGGCTGCAGTTGCACTATTCGGCAAGCTGGAGGACGTTTTGCCCGTCGCCGCCGATGAAGTCACGGGCAGTTCGATCGACATCTTCCATCGCAATCCGGTTCACCAACGGCGCATCCTGAGCTCTCCGGACAACCTGCCCCACCAGGCGCGGTTTCCGTTGGGTTCGGACTGGATCGACATGAATGCCGTCGCACTGCGAGATTCCGATGGTGCCTTCGTTGGAGTCATGACCAATCTGGAACTCGTGACAGATCTCGTTCGGCGCGAACAGCGGGAGATGGACCTTGTCGGACAACTCGAGGATTCAGAGCAGGAGCTCAGTGAGGGCGTCGCAGCACTCATAGATGTCGCAAGGCAGGCGACGGCTGGCGATTTGGACGTTGAGGTTCCCACGACCGAGAACGAACGGATGGAGGAACTCGGGGGTCATCTAGCCGCCATGTTGGGAGCGTTCCGAGCGGTTGTTGGCAAAGCGGGTCGGATTGCCCGAGAACAGAACGAGTCCTCATCGGTGATCGCAGAACGATCGTCCGATCTCAGTTTCGGCGCTCAGAGCCAGGCTGCTGCAGTTGAAGAGATGACGGCATCGATGAACCAATTGAAGGACTCGATCCACGGCATCGCGTCCAACGCGGGATCTGTTCGAGATCAAGCCAGCGGAGGCCAACAGCTGGCCGAGAGAGGTCAGAGATCGGTGGAAGAGTCGATCTCGGCAATGATGCTGATCGAGCGGTCGAGCGAGCAGATCGGCGACATCATCGAAGTGATCACCGAGATCGCGTCACAGACCAACCTGTTAGCCTTGAATGCCGCCATCGAGGCGGCTCGGGCAGGCGAGCATGGCCGCGGATTCGCAGTGGTCGCCGACGAGGTGCGCAAGCTGGCTGAACGAACCGGCGAGGCCGCAGGCGAGATCACCAAACTGATCAAGGAATCCAATCGAAGAGTGTCGGAGGGCGCATCGCTGTCTCGACGGGTGGGCGAGTCTCTCGGTGAGATTTCGGATTCAGTGAAGCTCACTGCCGCGGCAGTGGCCGGGATTGCTGACAGTGCCGAACTCCAGGCGGTGAGCGCCGAGGAAATCCATGCCGCGGTCGCCGAGATCGCTCATGTATCCGACTCCAATGCCGCCAGTGCCGTCTCGATGGCGGAGAACTCAGAGCGCATGCGACGGAGTGCCGAGGACTTGCTGGCGATGATCGGCCGGTACGCATCCGACGAAGCAGGCGTCAAGTAATGGCGGGGACAGCAGAGCACCACGTTGCGCGGACAAGTTCCTCTGCGCTGCTCACTTCACAGGTCTCCTCCTCGATCGAGCAGCAGACCGGGCTCGAGTTGGGGCGGAAACGACTCGATCTCCTGGTGGGGTGGCTGAACCGCCGGGCTGAGACGCTGGCCATGCGACCTCAAGAGCTGTTTCAAGGCCTCTTCGACGCCGAGTACCACAACGAGCTGGCGACCGTGATCGCGCTGATCACAAACAAGGAAACGTCATTCTTTCGCGGGGAACGGCAGCTGAGACTGCTCGATTCCTCCGTGCTTCGGCCGCTTCTCGAAGGTGACACCAGCCGGCCGATTCGGTTGTGGTCCGCAGCCTGCTCGACCGGTGAAGAGGCGTTGACACTCGGGATGATCATCAACGACCACATCGGAAAGGGGTGCACTCCTGGCGTCGATCACCCACCGGTCGAGATCGTTGGCTCGGACATCTGTGTGCAGACACTGCGAACCGCATCCAGGATGCGCTACTCGGCCATGGCCGAGACCCGCCTCGGTCGCCGTCGGACCGATCGCTACTTCAACCTCGATGGCAGTGCACTGGTTGCGGAAAGAAGTGAGTTGCCCTTGACCGTATTTCATTCTCACAACCTGATTCGGCCGAGTCGGCTCGGACCATTCGATGTCATCGTCGTACGGAACGTGTTCTTCTACATGAGCACACGCGCCCGGACGCTCGCACTCAAGAACCTCGAGCACGCCCTCGTGCCGGGTGGGGTTGTGGTGTTCGGTGCCAACGACGGGATCAACGTTCCCGCCGGTTTCGAACCAATCGGGGCTCACTGCTACCGACGGAGGATTCTGACGTGACCAGCTTGAGTAGCGGAGAGGCTGATCTGTACGGGGCCGAACTAGAGGAACATGTCGATGGTCTCGATACAGCGTTGCTGGCGCTGAACGGGGTCTACGATCCCGCCGCTGTCGCTGCGGCCTTCCGGCACGTTCATTCGGTGAAGGGCGGGGCGGCATCGATGGGATTCACCGAGGTGCAACGCCTTGCTCATCGGCTCGAAGATGCGTTTTGTGTTCTTCGAGACTCCAAAGCACCAGCCTCTGCTGAACTTCTGGCGGTCGCATTCGAGGCCAACGATCGTTTCCGAGGGCACCTCGAGCGGTTGAGTTCGAGTGGTTGGAGTATCGACGAGGACATACGCGACATCCAGGACCTGATCATCAGAATCGGCGCTGTCGCCGACCGCAGCGACCTCGATGGTCCTCACGGCGACGTCGCAGCCATCGCCACCGTTCCCGTGGCTTCACTCGAGCGCGAAGCGCCCGAACCCGCACAGATCGGTCCGACGCAAATACTGTCGGTCTTTTTCGATGGATCGCGCCCCCTGATCGACCTGAAGGCGACAGCGATCCTTCAGCGGTTGGCAGCACTCGCCCCCATCGGTGACTCGTATCCGTCGGTCCATGAACTCGACACCTCCGGTTTCGTGATGAAGGTCCCGGTTTTCAGAGCCGTATCCGCCTCCGATCTCGACTCTGTTCTCAGCATGGACGGAGTTCTGGGATGGGACTCGACGCCGGGCACCGGGCGCAACGGTGGCTCGGTGTTGGACACTGCCGAAGTCGACCAGAACCCGGTGGCCGACCCATCTGAATTCGACCGATATCAACCTCACGTCCCAGCCCACTCTGCTGCCAACGATCGACGATCCTCGGGCGATGCGGGCGTGACCTCTCTACGGGTCAGCGTTTCGTCTTTGGATCTTCTCGCCGATCTAGCGGGAGAGCTGGTCACGGTTCGGTCTCGGTTGGCCGAGACCGTGACATCGGTGTCGACTGCGCTCGATCTGCTTGCCGGATCGAACGCCAACGATGTTCTCTACCAACGACTGAATTCGATGGAGTCGATGATCCCGAACATCGCAGACCGTGATCAGCGGCTGATGCTGAGCGGAATGGTGGCTGAGATGCGAGTCGCCAATGATGAACTCACCGATTCGGTACGTCAGATGGAGTCGAATTCCCAATTGAAGTCGGCCTTGGTGAGGGTGTCCGAGGATGTGAATCGTGTGGTTGGTCGCCTCCAGGAAGCAACGATCGATCTTCGTCTGGTACCGCTGGAA